>NZ_JBEOYU010000001.1:403885-482595 GCF_040297265.1 Streptomyces sp. NPDC001832 | reverse complement strand
TTGTTTTCGTCGCCCCCCGGGGGGGGGGGGGGGGGGGCCCGGCCGCGCCCCCCCCCCCCCCCGCGCCCGTGCCCATCGGCCAACTCCTGCGCGAACTGGCCGCACCCCTGGCCGCCGTCCACCGCATCCAAGGCCCCCACGCTGGACGGCTCGCCGGAGCCCAGCACCACCGCACCTGGCGCGACTACCTTCACAACCGGCTCGACGCCTATGCCACCGCTTCCCCTGAACTCACCCACATTGCGGCTGCCCTCCACCAGGAAGTCGACGCCGAAGACATAGACATCGAACCCCGGCTGCTGCACCACGACCTCCAACCAGGACACCTCGTCCGCTCGCCCAACGGCTTGATGCTGCTGGACTGGGAACTCGCCGCCCTCGGAGACCCGCTGTCCGACCCCGCCCGGCTCACAGTCCGCCTCGACCACGCCGACCCCACCGACGCGCTCAGCCTTGTCTGCCACCAGCCACCCCCAGGGGCGGGCCGCCGAATTCGCCTGTACTGGCGCATCCACCAGCTCGCCGACGCAGCCCTCAGCACCGATCCGGTCGTATGGCACCGCGCTCGGGCTCGCCTGGCATGAGGGAAGCGACCCTGCTCACCCTGAACCACCTGCCGCAGCTAAGGACAATCCAGAAGACTCACTCTCTCGACCTGAGTGGAACAGAACCCGGCGTACAGCCCGACTCGTCTGCTGCTACCCTTCCGGCCCAGGTCAGAGGCGTTTTCCGCGCCGACGTGCACGGCCCAGGTCGCCCCCTCGCTGCAGCGGCCGACCGAACCCGGTCGTGACAAGCAGCCCCCGTCAGGGCATCAGACGGCTGGCTTCTGGAAGGAGGTCGGCTTGGTGGCGAGCAGTGCAGTGATCTCATCGGCGAGGTGCGGACCGAGTTCGCCCCAGCCGTCCTTGTAGCCGTAGACGCCGGCCAGGGTGCGGGCCTCGTAGTCGCCGTTCATGATCTCGATGTCGTTGGCTGTGATGAGTGCCGGGTGGGCGACGCCGACGGCTGCCGAGACCTTTATCAGCTCCTTGCGCAGGGTGCGCAGGTAGACAGCGGCCCGGGTGGCCTTCGAGGTCGGATCGAGGCCGCGCGCCAGCCACGGGTTCTGGGTGGCGACGCCGGTGGGGCACTTGTCGGTGTGGCACTTCAGCGACTGGATGCAGCCGATCGACAGCATCGCCTCACGGGCCACGTTGATCATATCGGCACCCAGTGCGAAGGCGACCGCGGCGTTCTCGGGCAGGCCGAGCTTGCCGGAGCCGATGAAGGTGAGATCGTCGGTCAGCCCCAGATCGGCGAAGGCGCCGTAGACCCGGGAGAAGCCCATCCGGAACGGCAGCGACATCGAGTCGGTGAAGATCAGCGGCGCCGCCCCGGTGCCGCCCTCGCCGCCGTCGATGGTCACGAAGTCGACACCACGGTCACCACGCGCCATCAGCGTGGCCAGCTCCTGCCAGAAGTCCATCTCCCCCACCGCGCTCTTGATCCCGACCGGCAGACCGGTCTCGGTCGCGAGCAGCTCGACGAAGTCGAGCATCGAGTCGACGTCGCTGAACGCGGTGTGCCGCGACGGGGAGGCGCAGTCCTTGCCGAGCGGGATGCCGCGGATCTCGGCGATCTCCGGGGTCACCTTCGCGCCCGGCAGCATCCCACCCAGCCCTGGCTTGGCGCCCTGGGAGAGCTTGATCTCTATCGCCTTGACCGGGGCGCCGGCGACCACATCCTTGAGCTTGTCAAGGTTGAAGCTGCCGTCCTCGTTGCGGCAGCCGAAGTACGACGTACCGATCTGAAGGACGAGGTCGCCGCCGTTGCGGTGGTACGGCGAGAGGCCGCCCTCGCCCGTGTTCTGCATCGTGCCCGCCAGCGCCGCCCCCTTGTTGAGCGCCGTGATTGCCGCGCCGGAGAGCGATCCGAAGCTCATCGCCGAGATGTTCACCACGCTCGCCGGTCGGAACGCCTTGGCGCGCCCGCGCGGCCCGCCCAGCACCTTGGCTGAGGGCAACGGGGCCTGCGGGTCCTGCACGTCGGGCAGCGCGTCGGCGAACGTGCGCTGCTTCAGGTATGTGTGCCCCTGCACGTGCTCGACGTCGACGTCGGTTCCGAACCCGAAGTAGTTGTTCTCCTCCTTCGCCGACGCATAGATCCAGGTGCGCTGGTCACGACTGAACGGGCGCTCCTCCTCGTTGGAGGTCACGACGTACTGCCGTAGCTCCGGCCCGATCGTCTCCAACAGGTAGCGTGCGTGCCCGATCACCGGGAAGTTCCGGAGCAGTGCGTGCTTCTTCTGGACGAGATCGCGGGCCGCCACCAGCGCCAATGCTGTTACGGCGGCCGCGCCGATGCTCCGGGCGCGCATGAATCTTCCTCTCCTCGATACTCGACCCCATCGCCATGCGGTGGACGTCGTCGTATCGTGTTGGGCCGTTGGGCGGCGGGCACGGCCAAGCGGGCGTCAGTGTCCGCCGAAGAATGCCAAATGTATTAGAGGCCGCAGACAGGCGTGTGGTCGGGGTCGGCGCTTCGGGCGTTCGTCGCAGCGGTGAGTTGTCCGAGTCGTAGCCGGCGTCCAGGCGCACAGTGATTGAACGGCCCGGCGGCGGCCGGGACAGCTTGGCGAATCGTCTGCCGCCCTGACTTTCCGCAGGTCAGGGCGGTATCTTTGCGTTGTAGACATTCTGGCTGGGGCGCATCGGGGGCGTACCGGCTCGGGACATGGCTGCTGCCACCCGCGCGTACTTTGACCACCGCGGGGAACAAATCCCCTACGAGAGGTCGGCGGAACCTTGTGGCCGCATGGGCCGACACGCTCGGTCTGCGCCATGCGGGGCAGGGCTGCGCCCTCCGCAGAGCCGCTCCTCGGAGGAGATCTCCGATGACCACCACGCTCGGTGTCACGTCTTCGGCGCCCGCACATCGTGACCATCTCCAGAGTCTTGCCGACCGCGTGGACCGCCCCGTCCGGCAGACCGAGATTCTGCGCCGTACACAGACACGCCGCACTGTGAACAGGACACCGGAGCAGCGGAGCCGGAACGCCACACGACCGCAGGACGGAGAGGTGAATCAGTAGACAGCGACCAAATCGATCAATAGCAGCTCGGTTCGCCCAGTTTGGTCTGTGACAGGAATTGAGTGCTGGGAATGGAGGCAGTGATGGCACGAGCAGTGGGCATTGACCTGGGAACGACGAACTCTGTGGTGTCTGTGCTCGAGGCCGGTGAGCCGGTGGTCATTCCGAACACCGAGGGTGCGCGGACCACACCGTCGGTGGTGGCGTTCGCCAAGACGGGCGAGGTGCTGGTCGGCGAGGTCGCCAAGCGGCAGGCCGTGACGAATGTCGAACGCACCGCGCGGTCGGTCAAGCGGCACATGGGGGACGCCCAGTGGCGTTTCCCCGAGTCGGGTGAGATCGACGGCAAGCGGTACACCGCGCAGGAGATCTCCGCGCGGGTGCTGCAGAAGCTGAAGCGCGACGCCGAGGCATACCTCGGGGAGGACGTGACGGACGCGGTGATCACTGTGCCGGCGTACTTCAACGACTCTCAGCGCACCGCGACCAAGGAGGCGGGGCAGATCGCGGGCCTGAAAGTGCTGCGGATCATCAACGAGCCGACGTCCGCGGCGCTGGCTTACGGCCTGGACAAGGAGAACGACCAGACGATCCTCGTCTTCGACCTCGGTGGCGGCACCTTCGACGTATCGCTGCTGGAGATCGGCGAGGGCCTGGTGGAGGTGAAGGCGACCAACGGCGACACACACCTCGGCGGTGACGACTGGGACCAGCAGGTCGTCGACTACCTGGTGAAGCAGTTCAAGAACGGCTACGGCGTGGACCTGTCCAAGGACAAGATGGCGGTGCAGCGTCTGCGCGAGGCCGCGGAGAAGGCAAAGATCGAGCTGTCGTCCGCGACCGAGACGACGATCAACCTGCCCTACATCTCGGCGTCGGCAGAAGGCCCGCTGCATCTGGACGAGAAGCTGACGCGTGCCCAGTTCGAGCAGCTCACGGCGGCTCTGCTGGAGCGCTGCAAGGGCCCGTTCCACAACGCGGTCAAGGACGCCGGGATCAAGGTGCCGGACATCGATCACGTGATCCTGGTGGGTGGATCGACGCGGATGCCGGCCGTCACCGAACTGGTGAGGGAGCTGACCGGCAAGGATCCGCACAAGGGTGTGAACCCGGACGAGGTCGTCGCCATCGGCGCCTCGCTCCAGGCCGGTGTCCTCAAGGGCGAGGTCAAGGACGTCCTGCTGCTCGACGTCACCCCGCTGTCCCTCGGCATCGAGACCAAGGGCGGCATCATGACGAAGCTCATCGAGCGCAACACCACGATCCCGACCAAGCGCTCCGAGGTCTTCACGACGGCCGAGGACAACCAGCCGTCCGTGCAGATCCAGGTCTACCAGGGCGAGCGCGAGATCGCGGCGTACAACAAGAAGCTCGGAATGTTCGAGCTGACCGGCCTGCCGCCGGCCCCGCGTGGCGTCCCGCAGATCGAGGTCGCGTTCGACATCGACGCGAACGGCATCATGCACGTCGCCGCCAAGGACCTCGGCACCGGCAAGGAGCAGAAGATGACCGTCACCGGCGGCTCCTCACTACCGAAGGGCGACATCGACCGCATGGTGCGCGAGGCCGAGCAGCACGCGGAGGAGGACAGGCAACGCAAGGAAGCCGCCGAAACCCGCAATCAGGCAGAGAGCCTCGTCTACCAGACCGAGAAGCTGCTGCAGGACAACGCCGACAAGATCCCCGGTGACGTGAAGACGGAGGTGGAGACCGCGCTCACCGAGCTGAAGGAGAAGCTCAAGGGCCAGGACACCGCCGAGATCCGTACCGCCACCGAGAAGGCAAGCGCGGCCGCGCAGCGGATCGGCTCGGCCCTGTACGCGCAGGCTCAGGCTCAGGGCGGAGCCGCTGAAGGTGGCACGGCTGGTAGCACCACCGGTGGCCGGGGCACCGGTGAGGAGGAGGTCGTCGATGCGGAGATCGTCGATGACGAGCAGCAGGGAGGCACCGGATGAGTAAAGAGCTGCCCCCCAAGGATCAGGGCGAGCGGGCCGTGGTGGTGCGCGACCGGCACAGAATCGACCCGATCACCCTCCAGGCCCGACGACGCCAGATTGCGAAAGGTCCGGTCCGGTCCGGTCCGGTCGGCGTCAGTGAGGCACGTTCGGAATCCAGTCGAGCCGATCGGGCGGAGGCCACGCGGCCGGGTGAGCGGATCGCGGAGCTGACCGAGGATCTGCAGCGGGTGAAGGCCGAGTACGACAACTACCGAAAGCGGGTGCGCCGCGACCGCCTGGCAATACGGGAGATCGCGGTGGTCAATGTCCTTACCGGCCTGCTTCCGGTCCTGGATGTCGTGGACGACGCCCGTCGGCAGGACGACGGCAACGGCGCGGTGGAGATCGTCTCCGACGTACTTCAGGAACGGCTGGCGGCGCTCGGGCTGCGGGCCGTCGGCGCAACGGGTGAGCCCTTCGACCCCGACATCCATGAGGCAATCACCTACCACGCCTCGGGCGCGGCCGATGAAGCCGTATGTACCGCGGTCCTGCGGCTCGGCTACCGGGTCGGCGACCACCTCCTGCGCCCGGCCCAGGTAGCGGTGGCAGGCCCCGCCCCTGCCGCATAGTCCTGCTTGAACAATTCCCAGGGCCGGGTCACCGGAGATCCGGCGGCGGCCGACTTGGCCGCCGCCCGGTGCCGGCCGCGCCGCACCAGGCAAGATACGCCGTGAGCACGTGTGTGACGTGCGACCGGCGGTCCGTGCGCGACTAGCATCGGCACCCTGCCGACCACTGGAGTTTGCCGCTATGTCGTTGCCGCGTATCGGAGTCGTCATCGTGACCATGGGCACTCGCCCGCGGGAGCTGGAGGCTCTGCTCGCTTCGGTGGAGAAGCAGGATGTCCCTGCGGCGTGGGTGGTGTTGGTGGGCAACGCGACGCCCCTCACCGAGATCGCGACGGACGCGACCAAGATCCCGCTGGAGGAGAATCTCGGCTGTCCCGGCGGCCGCAACGTCGGTCTGAAAATGCTGCGCGACTCGGACGAGGTCGATGTCGTTGTCGAGCTGGACGATGACGGCCTGCTCATCGCTGACGACGTGTTCCGCAAGGTCCAACAGCTTTACGCGGAGGATTCGAAGCTGGGGATCATTGGCTTCAGAGTCGCTGACGAACAGGGACATACGGAGCGACGCTGGGTGCCCCGGCTGCGTGCGGACGATCCGATGCGCGGCGGTCTGGTGACTGCCTTCCTCGGAGGGGGGCACGCCTTCTCGATGCCCATGCTCCGGCAGATCGACCTGTGGCCGGCGGAGTTCTTTTTCGGGCATGAAGAGTCCGATTTGGCATGGCGTGCGCTTGATGCTGGATGGAAGATCCTTTACGAACCCGACCTCGTACTCCAGCACCCGAAGACGTCGCCCGCTCGGCATGCGGTCTACTACCGGTTCACTGCCCGGAACCGGGTCTGGCTGGCCCGTCGCCGACTGCCGATCCCTCTGATCCCGGTCTATCTCGGCGTATGGATCGCCCTCGCGATGATGCGGATGCGATCCCTGACCGGACTGAAAGCCTGGTGGGGCGGTTTCATTGAGGGCGCGCGGAAGCCGTGTGGTCCGCGCAAACCGATGAAGTGGCGCACAGTGTGGCGAATGACCCGGTTGGGTCGCCCGCCAATCCTCTGAGGGCGTTCGCGGTTGGCAGCATCCTGTTGACCCGGAAGCGCCGACCGTCGGAGAGTTCTGCGAGAGACCCGAAGCCGAGCGCATTTCCAGGTCGCCGTTCGCAGAATGCCTCTCAAAATCCGCGTGTTGTGCGAGACGGTTCTGATGTACTGCCGGAGTGGATCTGACGTCCGATCAAGCCGCAAACACGGAAGAACGAATCGACTGTCCGAAGTGTGAAGCCATCGCCAGGAGTCCATGCCGAATCCGTGGCGGGAAGACCGCAGTGCTTCCGCGACGCGACAGCTGAGCTGCGTCAGTCCAGGCAGAACTCGTTGCCCTCGGGGTCGGTCATCACGATAAAGCCGGCGCTCATCGGGGGTTCGGGCTCGTGGCGACGTACCCGCTTCGCTCCCAGCGCGACGAGCCGGTCGCACTCGGCCTCCAGTGCCGCCATCCGCTCCTCTCCCTGCAGTCCGGGAGCCGCACGGACGTCGAGGTGGACGCGGTTCTTGGCGACCTTGTCCTCCGGCACCTGCTGGAAGAACACTCGTGGGCCGTGCCCGTCCGGGTCCTCGATGGCCGATTTCGAGTTGCGTTGGTCCTCCGGTACCCCGACCCGAGCGAGGAAGTCGTCCCACGCTGCCAGCGGGTCGGCGCCCTCGGGCAGGTCGACACCGGGCGGGCCGGGGTGGACGTAGTCCAGTACGTCGCGCCAGAAGGACGACAGCGCCCGCGGGTCATGGGCGTCGAAGGTGACCTGGATGCCGCGGCTCATCGGTTTGCTCCGTACGTAGCGGTATTTGCGTGCAGGTAGAGGTCGCGCAGCAGACAGACCTCGGACAGGTGACTCCTCCACCCCGTGGACGGGGTGGCTTCTCGCTATGCCTGGTTGGCGTTGCGACGGACCAGCCCGGCCCGTAGAACGTTGAGTGCCCCGACCTTGTCGGCATGCGCTTGGTGGCCGCAGCTGACGCAGTGGAACTTCTCCTGTGTGGGCCGGTTTGCAGTCCCGAGATCGGATTCCCACCCCGCCTGAAGGCGGGGATTCCCTCCGAAGAGAGGGATGGTGGATCAGCTCGCGGTGGATGTGCAGCACCAGATCGGCCATGGGCGCCTCGGGGAACGGTTCTTTCTTCCCGATCGGCCCCCGGAGCCCGGCCTCGCCGAGGCTGCGCACCCCGGCCAGCCAGACGTCGAGCTGGGTCTCGAGCTGGTCGAGCGCGGTGGCCGCGCTGCCTGCGTACTCCCAGCTCTCGTATAACGCCGCCGACGCGCCGAAGTGCGCCGCGTTGCGCGCGGCGAGCACGCCGACGATGACGTGATCGAGTCGCCAGGCGATCGTGGTGAAGGCCGCTGGGACCGGCTGCGGGAAGGCAAAGTCGATCGTGAAGTTCCCGGCACCGACCCCTGATGTTCCCAGTGAACCTCCCACTGCTCGCGCAGCGTCCGGTTCCAGTCGAGTTCGTTTGCGTCCATGGAGCCACCCTGACACCTCTGGCGGACAGGATCGGTCCGCTATCTCTGACAGGGTGGGCAACCTGGACGTGGCAAGCGGGAACGAGCGGGGCACGATGGAGCGACGTCGACTTCAGAAGCTGTTGTCCAACCCCCGCTGCGCGACCAGGACATGACCGCAGGCTTCGGCCAGGCCGCCTGAACTCAGTTGGGCACGCTGCCATCGAGCGCAGGCTCTGCAGCAGGCCTTTCCGAGCTGCGGGGTGTCTGGGTGCGATAGGAATGGCCGAGCTCCGGGCCGAGTCCGAAGTAGTGGCGGAAGTTGTAGATGAGAGGGCTCCAGGCGGCGGGGTCGATGTGGTCCGTGCCGGGAACCACAATGCGGGAGTCGGCGTGGACCTTGCGTACGACGGCCTCCACGATGACGAATCCTCCGGAGACGTCTGGCTGCACCCGTTCGGCGCGGGCCTCCAGCTGGATCGGGCACTCGGCGACGCGAGGCGGCCGGACCAGGTGGGACGGTTCGCTGGTCAGGCCGGCTGCGGCAAACTTCTCCGGCTCGAAGCGGCAGCCCTTGGGCTTGGTCGAGGGCACTGGGTTTCTGCCGGTCAGTGGCGCCAGCCGCTCCACCTCAGGCCACTGGGCGGGGGCCGGCAGACTGATCACCAAATCGGGTCGGCTGCCGAGGTTGTACGCGGTCTGCCCCGCGCGGCCCAGTCCGATGACAACCGTCTGTCCGAGGGCCCATGCGGAGGATATCGGGGCGAGGTTGAACGAGCCGTCCTGATTCTCTGTCGACAGGAGCACCACTGGCGTCCCGAAGTACAGGACGCTGGGCTCGATCTCCACGTGGGTGATGGCTGTTTCCGTAGGCAGGGTGCTGGGAGGTGCTGTGTTCATGGTGGGCACCGTAAGATCCGGTCGTTTCGGCAGGTGCCGAAGCGTCCTGGCCGACAATGCAACGCATGGGTACGCGGCTCGCGCACGAGACCAGCGGCGGGTCGTCTTCGATCAGACGGTCGGGTCGGGCATGATCTCCCGGACCTCTCGCGCACAGCGGCACGCGGCAGCGATCTTGGCAGCCCACTCCAGCGCGTCTCACGTGAGGGCACATCATTGACTTCCTCCCCCTCGAGAACGAGGGGGATACCTACGGCTTGCGCCGTGGGGGTTTCTGCTTCGTCGCCGACTGCCCGCCCGGAGAACTCCGTACACCAGCTCCACAGACTGTCACCGCCAGCCCGGCGGCCAGAAGGTTCTTCGCTGCGTTCACGTCCCGGTCGTGGGTCGTTCCGCAGCCGCACGTCCAGGTACGGACGTTCAGCGGCATCTTCTCGGCGAGGGTGCCGCAGGCGGAGCACAGCTTGGACGAGGGGAACCATCGGTCGACGGCGATCACCTCGCGCCCGTACCAGGCGGCCTTGTACTCCAGCATGGAGCGGAACTCGCTCCAGCTCGCGTCCGAGATGGCTCGGGCGAGCGTGTGGTTCTTGACCATGTTGCGCACGGTCAGGTCCTCGATCACGAGCGTTTGGAAGCGGTACTTGAACGCCCGCTTCACACAGCTCGTGGTCACGCTCACAAACTAGAGACGCTTCGATTTAAGGTCAAATCTGCGGGTCACAGCACGGCCTTTCACCCCGGAGGCGAAACTCCGCCCCTTGCCCCGCTCCACAGGAGTCCGCCTCCTCTCCGCCCTGAAGGGCGAAGTATCCACGGAGGAATCCGATCATTGAGAACCCGCCGAGCACGGCCTTGGTCTCCGGGTACGGGCCGTTGGTGACGGTCCCGTCGGTGGCTACGACGCTTGCCTGCTGCCTTTCCAGTCCACCACCGAAGACCCACACACCGGCGTCCTGAGCCTTACGCACCACCTCGAGCGAGGCCTCGGCCACCTTGGGCAACTCCTCCTCGGGGAAGGTCATCGTGCCGTCATCGAACGAGATCAGCTACCGCTTCATATATGGCTCCCTTGGCCGTTGGCCTCCTTCGGCCGCCTCTCACCCTACGGCGAACGCCTCCCTTCGAACCGACACTCTCCCCGGCTTCCGAAACAGGCCCTGCTCGGGGCCGGCAGCAGGGATGCGACTGGTGCGGGGACGGATGAGGCGGGTTTCTCGAGCCGTAGAAGCCTTGCTTCTCCGTCGCTGAACAGTTGTCGACCGTCGACTGAACGAGGCCTCGCCCGTCAGTCGCGTGCGCCCGCCTGGCCGGGTACCGATCCAAGGGTGCCGAACAGGCGCTCGCCCCGGTCCTCGGCCATGTCGAGCGTGGCCAGCACGGCCGGGGTCGAGATGCTGGGAAGTACGAAATGCAGAAGGACCGAAATCCGTCGCCCCAAGTCTTCTCGCTTGCACAGGGCTTGAGACATGACCTGAATGCCGGAGAAGGAGCCCGCCAGCATTTCGGCGGTCTCGCAGGGGTCGACGTGCGGCAGGAGTTCGCCCTGGTTCTTCGCGGCGGTCAGCAGCTGTTCGAGCCGGTCTATCCAGGCACGGAACGGGGTGCCCTGGTCGAGGCCTTCCACCGCCTGATCCATGGCCAGCCCGACGCTGGCGCGTACCAGTGGCTCATGCCGGAGCCGGTAGGCGAGCAGCATGCCCTGATCGACCAATTCCTGAAGCTTCGTCAGTTGAGGGGGAAGTGGATCACTCTCCAGCTGTACGTCCATCACCCCGAGTGCCAGGTCTTCCTTCGAGGTGAAATGGAAGTAAAGTGCCCCCTTTGTCACTCCGGCCCGCGCAAGAATTTCACTGATGGTGGCGCTGCTGTAGCCGCGTTCGTCGAAGACGGCGGCGGCCGCCACCAGGATTGACCGTCGAGTCTGGATCGCGCGCGCCTGCTGTGCCATCAGCTACGAGTCTCTCTCAGTCGTGACGTGGTCAGCGCCACTTGGGTATGGCTGGATAGGAAAACCGGACTGTCAGTATCTTACTGCGGGGGCGACCCGCCCTCCCGGCATGGATCCTCTGGGAGGAAAATTCATGGTCCAGCTCACCTCACACAGCGCATCGGTGACCGATGAGGACACTGGCGCCGCCGAATTCACCGGACCCCCCGGAGTGGACGAGAAGGCAACGAGGAGCAGACACGGGGAGGCGGACTTTCCGAGACTTCTGGTCCACCGGTCCGACGCCGAGGATGTCTTTCCCACCGGCTGGACCCCGCAGACCGACACCCAGTTCTCGGTATCGGCCCGTTGGCCGCGTGCGCACCGCTTCTTCGCCCCCGCGGGCCGATACCAGGACCCGCTGCTGATCGCGGAGACCATGCGGCAGACGACGATGCTCCTGGGGCATGCGGCGTTCGATGTCCCGCTCGGGGACCAGTTCGTGATGTGGGAACTCGCGTATGTCTCCGAGCCCGATCAGCTGCTCCTGGGCGAGGCGCCCTGGGACATCACGGTGGATGTGTCCTGCTCCCGGATCCGGCGGCGCGGCCGGAGCATCGGATCCATGCGTGTCGAGCTGCTCCTGCACCGCCTCGGCACCGTCCTGGCCAGAGGCGGAGGACGTATCAGCTGCACCTCGGCCAAGGTGTACGACAGGCTGCGGGGGGACAGGGTGATCGGCGCCCCGATACCCCTCCTGCCCGCCGTCGCGCCTGCCGAGGTGGGCAGGACCGATGAACGCGATGTCGTACTGGCGCCGGGTCCGCAGCGGGGCGTCTGGCAGCTGCGGCTCGACACCAGGCATCCGACGCTGTTCGCCAGGCCCAATGACCATGTGCCGGGCATTGTGCTGCTGGAGGCGGCCCGTCAGGCGGCCATCGCCGTCACCCCCGGACATGACTTCCTCCCGGCATCGGTGAAGACCGACTTCCTCCGGTACGTGGAACTCGACCGCCCCTGCTGGATCGAGGCCCGGCCCGTCCCGGCCGGCGATCGCACGACGACTCGGGTGCATGTCTCGGCGATCCAGGACGGTGAGCCGGCCTTCACCTGCGCCCTCGGCTCCCCGAGCAGTCGGCCGGACGACCGGCAGAATGACCAGTCATGACACTGCGCATCCTGATCACCGGCGCGACCGGCTTCATCGGCAGCCACGTGGTGGCCGCGGCCCGGGCCACCCCCGGACTCCGGCTGCGGCTGATGACTCACCGGACAGCCCTCACCACATCCGCAACGGCAGGCGCCGGGCCCGGCGTCGAGACGGTGTACGGGGATCTCGCCGACCCCGCAACGCTGCGCGGCAGCTGCGAGGGCGTCGACGCGGTGATCCACTGCGCCTCCCGGATCGGCGGCGACGAAACGACCCCCCGGTCCGTAAATGATCACGGAACCCGCGCCATGGTCGAAGAAGCGGCCCGTTGCGGGGTCACCCGGATCGTCCACCTGAGCACGGCATCCGTCTACGGCCGGGGCCCGTTCACCCGGCTGCGGCCCGGACAGGCCGAGCCGGACCCGGCCTCGGCCACCAGCCTGACCCGCGCCGCCGCCGAACAGCACGTACTGGCGGCCGGCGGCGTCGTCGTGCGCCCGCACATCGTGTACGGGGCCGGGGACCGATGGGCCGTGCCCGGACTGGTCGCGCTCGTCCGGCAGCTCTCGTCCGGACTGACCGGATGCGAGGCGCGGCACTCGATGATCGACGTACAGGCGCTGGGGCGGGCGCTGCTGGGTGCGGCACTGTCCCCACGGGAGCCGGTCGGGATCTATCACGTCAACCACCCCGAACCGGTGAGCTGTTCGCATCTGCTGTCCACGGTCGTCGACGAGTTGCGGCTGCCCTGGGGAGCCACCGGCATCGATGTGGACACGGCCCGCGAGCGGCTCGCCGGCGTCCCGTACGCGCTGCACCACCTCGGCATGCTCGCCGTGGACCACTGGTTCACCGACGAACGGGTCGGCCAGGACTTCGACTGGGAGCCGGGCGAAGGGTTCGCGACCGCGTTCGCCCGGCACGCGCCGTGGTACCGCCGACACCTCGGCGGCTGACGGCGCCGCGGCGCCCCCCCTCGTCAGGCTTCGATCCGGGTACCCGTACCGCTCACCCGCACCCGCGCGTCGCCCGCCCGCAGTTCGACCGTTAGCGTGCCGGGGCGGCCCATGTCCTCGCCCTGGTGAAGGTGTGTCGGCGGCGGCCGGACAGTCCAGGGCGGCCAGCGCCTCGGCCAGGTCGTCAGGGGCGATGTCCATGACGTCCGGTTCGACGCTGGTGAGCGTGGCGCGGAGTTCGCCGCCCTCCCGGGTGACCCGTTCTGTGGGTCTCGTGGGGCCACGCGGGGTCAAGGCGGCGTATGCGGCTACGGGTTCACGTCACGGAGGGGCCGCTCTTGATGATCATGGTCTTCGTCGCGTATGCGCACTTTGTCGTGGGCATCCATTCCCGCTGTATTCCTTGTCCGCGCGACGCCGGAGCGACGCGAACACGACAGCCGCTTGATGTGCTGGTCCGGTGCACCGTCCGAGTACACCACCAGCCAGGGGAGGGACAGATGACGCATTCATCGCACCAGGAGGAGCTGCGCGACGCCGCCAGGCACCTCGGCCGCCGCCGCTTCCTCACTGTCACCGGTGCCGCCGCCGCGCTCGCCTTCTCGGTCAACCTGCCGGCCGCGGGCACCGCGAGCGCCGCCGAACTGGATGGCCGGAAGATCCGCGAGAACCCCTTCACGCTCGGCGTCGCCTCCGGCGACCCGCTGCCCGACTCGGTCCTGCTGTGGACGAGACTCGCACCCCGCCCGTACGAGAGCGGCAGCGGACTGCCCCGGGCCCGCTTCCAGGTGCGCTGGGAACTCGCCCGAGACGAGCGGTTCTCCCGCATCGTCCGGCGCGGATCGGCCACCGCCCACCCGGAGTTCGACCACAGCGTCCACGTCGAGATCAAGGGCCTCGAAGCGGGCCACGTCTATTACTACCGCTTCCGCACCGGTACCTGGACCAGCCCCGTCGGCCGGACCCGCACCGCGCCCGCCCGCAGCGCCCGCACCAGCTCGCTGAAACTGGCCGCCGTCTCCTGCCAGGCCTACCACGACGGCTACTTCACCGCGTACAAGTACCTCGCCCGGGAGGATGTCGACGTCGTCTTCCACCTCGGCGACTACCTCTACGAGTACGCCGTCAACGCGGTCGGCGGAGCCCGCAACTACACCGACCGCAAACTCCCCGCCCACTTCCACCGGGAGACGGTCACGCTGGAGGACTACCGGCTGCGGTACGGCCTCTACAAGTCCGACCCCGATCTGCGTGCCGCCCACGCCGCGCACCCCTTCGTCGCCACCTGGGACGACCACGAGACCGAGAACAACTACGCGGGCGACATTCCGGAGAACGGCGTACCGCCGGAGGAATTCCTGCTGCGGCGCGCCGCCGCCTACCGCGCGTACTGGGAGAACCAGCCGCTGCGCACCCCGCAGCAGCCGGCCGGCCCGGACATGAAGCTCTACCGGCGCCTGCAGTTCGGAAGCCTCGCCCAGTTCGACATCCTCGACACCCGTCAGTACCGCAGCAACCAGGCCTACGGTGGCGGCTGGCACAAGCCCGGGCCGGAGTCCGAGGACCCCTCGCGCACCCTGACCGCCGCCACCCAGGAACGCTGGCTGCTGAACGGCTGGCGGACCTCGCGAGCCACCTGGAACGTCGTACCGCAGCAGGTCATTTTCGCCCAGTGGCGCGATGTGCCGACCGGCGCCTTCAAACTCTCCATGGACACGTGGGACGGCTACCCCGCCTCCCGGGACCGGGTCCTGAAGGGGGCCGAGGCCGCCGGGATCGACAATCTGATGGTGCTGACCGGCGATGCGCACGTCGGCTACGCCTTCGACCTGAAGAAGGACTTCGACAACCCGTCGTCCCGCACCGTCGGCACGGAGATTGTGGCCACGTCCATCACGAGCGGCAAGGACGGCTCCGACAGGCCCGGCAGCTGGAACAACCAGATGCAGGCCAACTTGCACATGAAGTTCTTCAACGGCCGTCGCGGATACGCCGTCGTCACGCTGGGCCGCAAGCAGGCACGCGCCGACTACCGCACCGTGTCCGCCGTCACCACGCCCGGGGCCCCCGTCGCGACGGCCGCATCGTTCGTCACGGAGGTGGGCAACCAGGGCCTCACGCCCGCGTGAGGCCCTGGCGCCCGGGTTCCGGTCAGCCGAGGACGTCGGCCGGGTAGCGGACGCCGATGCGGTCACGTACCGCGTCGAGCGTCCGCATCACGGCAAGGGAGCCGTCCAGCGGCACCAGCGGCGACTCCGTCTCGCCCGCCCGCAACGCCCGCGCCACCTCGGCCTGCTCGAACTGCATCCCGCGCAGCCCCTCGCCCGCCGCCCCCGCGGTGAACTCCTCCGGCTCGTGGCCCTGCCGGTGCAGCACGAACCGCTCCGGGAAGAAGAAACCGCGCGGGAAGTCGATCCGCCCCTTCGTGCCCGTGACCGAGGTGGTCTGCGGCGTGTCCGCGACGATCGAACAGTTCAGCAGCGCCGAGGCGCCCGCCTCCGACCAGCTCAGCAGCATCGCGGTGTGCAGATCGACGCCCTCGGGGGAGAGCAGCGCGTCGGCCTGCACCCGGTCCGGCTCGCCCAGCAGCAGATGCGCGAACGACACCGGATAGACCCCGAGGTCCAGCAGCGCGCCGCCGCCCAGCGCCGGGTCGCGCAGCCGGTGTTCGGGACCGAAAGGACCCGCAAGCCCGAAGTCGGCCTGCACGGTACGGATATCGCCGATGGCGCCGTCCCGCACCAGCTCCGTCATGCGCCGGATGACCGGGTTGCAGTACATCCACATGGCCTCCATCAGGAAGAGGCCGCGGTCCCGGGCGAGCTTCACCAGCTCGTCCGCCTCTCGCGCGTCGAGCGTGAACGCCTTCTCGCACAGCACGTGCTTTCCTGCCTCCAGACAGAGCGCGGCCGCCTCCCGGTGCGCCGAGTGCGGTGTCGCCACGTACACCACATCGACCTCGTCGTCGGCGGCGAGATCGGCCCAGCTGCCGTACGCCCGGGGTATCCCGAACCGCTGCGCGAACGCCTTCGCCGCGGCGTCCGTACGGGATGCGACGGCCACCACCTCCGCGTCCGGCATCGACCGCAGGTCCTCGGTGAACGTCGCGGCGATACCGCCGGTCGCCAGCACGCCCCAACGCACAGCCCTGCTCATGCCTGTCATGCCTGCTCCCCCAAAAGGTCTCGACCACCGGCTGAGCTGAGAGCATAGAGGCGGATTCAACGACATGGAGAAGAGAATGCCGGAGAGCGGCACAAGCCGGGCCCAGCAGGAACGCACACACATATCGACCATCGGGACGGTGGCCGCGGAGCCGGCGGCCACCGGCACACCTCCCGGAAATCTGGCCGCCACCGACACGACCCGGCGCACCGGACTCCTCGTCACGCTGGTCCTCGGCGGCCTCACCGCACTGCCGCCGCTCTCCATGGACATGTACCTCCCGGCCCTGCCCGCGGTCACCGAGTCGCTGCACGCCTCCGCCGCGACCGTGCAGCTCACCCTCACCGCCTGCCTCACCGGAATGGCGCTCGGGCAGGTCGTCGTCGGACCGATGAGCGACCGGTGGGGCAGGCGCAGGCCACTGCTCCTCGGCATGATCATCTATGTCGTCGCCACCGCGATCTGCGTCTTCGCCCCCACCACGGAACTCCTCATCGGCTTCCGCCTCCTGCAGGGCCTGGCCGGTGCGGCGGGGATCGTCATCGCCCGTGCCGTGGTGCGCGACATGTACGACGGCGTGGAGATGGCCAGGTTCTTCTCCACCCTGATGCTGATCTCCGGCGTCGCACCGATCGTCGCACCGCTGATCGGCGGACAGGTGCTGCGGTTCACCGACTGGCGGGGGATCTTCGCCGTCCTCACCGTCGTCGGCGTGGTGCTCACCCTGGTCGTCTGGAAGTGGCTGCACGAGACCCTGCCGCCGCAGGACCGGCACAACGGCGGCATCGGCGACGCGCTGCGCACCATGCGCGGGCTGCTCGCCGACCGGGTCTTCACCGGCTACATGATCGCGGGCAGCCTCGCCTTCGCCGCCCTCTTCGCGTACGTGAGCGCCTCGCCGTTCGTCGTGCAGGGGATCTACGGGGCCTCGCCGCAGACCTTCAGCCTGCTCTTCGGCATCAACTCGGTCGGCCTGATCGTCGTGGGCCAGATCAACGGCAAAATCCTGGTCGGCCGGGTCAGCTCGGACAAGGCGCTCGGTTTCGGACTCTCGGTCATCGTGCTGGCCGCGGCCGCGCTGCTGCTGATGACGTCCGGGGTCTTCGGGGACGTGGGTCTGGCTCCGGTCGCCGCCGGGCTCTTCGTGCTGATGTCGGCGATGGGGCTCGCGATGCCGAACACGAACGCGCAGGCCCTGATGCGTACGAAGCACGCTGCCGGGTCCGCCTCCGCGCTGCTCGGTACGTCGTCGTTCCTGATCGGCGCCGTCGCCTCGCCGCTCGTCGGGATCGCGGGCGAGGGGACGGCCGTTCCGATGGCTGTCGTGCAACTGGTGTGCGGGGTGGGCGCGATGGCCTGCTTCCTGGGGCTGTGCCGGCCCTGGCGGCGGGCGTCGTAGCGGGGGCCGGGTTCAGCCCCAGGTCTTGCCGCTGATCAGGTCCGGTCCGAGGTGGCGGGAGGCGATGGAGACGATCGCCGGTTTCCGCGCCTTCCCCCGACGCGTGCTTGAAGGTGTGGACCGCGCAGGTCTGCACCCGGCATCGGCCCGCCGGGCCATCTGCCTGTCGCGGCACTAGTTCGCGCTCGGGTACCCGATCAGGTGCGGGCGGTCCTTCTCGTCCGTCCAGCGGAACAGGCCGACGCCGTCCGATGTCACCGCGCCCGGAACCCGTTGGTTCGAGGGCAGCGCGCCCGTCGTGCCGCTCCTGATCGCCACCGCGACGGGGGTGCCGCCGCCGGCCAGTACGTCGGCCGCGTTGCGTGCGTTCGCCGCGCCGTACGCGATGCCCTCGTCGTTCACGGACGCGAGCGTCAGCGGCTTCGTGCCGTCCGTCCCCTCGAAGCAGAACCCACGCTTCGTCAACAGGTCGAAGGCGAGCGGCCCGGCCACCAGGAAGTTGCCCGAGGGGGCGGCGACGAGCTGCGGGTACTGGCCCGGCTTAATCGCAGGCTTGCTGCACTCCACCGAGGCGAGAGGCTTGCCCGTTTCCACGTCGTGCACCGTCCACAGGTCATGGGTGGTGGCGCGCTTCGCCCCCTTCGCGAGGTGCCACTTCGCCAGTACCAGATTCGGGATGACCGATGTCGGGAGTCCGCTGAGCCGGTCGGTGCCCTTGGGGGCGACATTGCGGCTGAACCAGCCGTCCTGCACCCAGAATTCCTTGGCCCCGCTGACCAGCAGGCCCTTCTTCGTCAGCCCGCGTACCTCGGTGAGCTGCTTGCAGGTCGTGCAGCCCTTCGGGTACTTGAGCGCGGGGGCGGCGATCTCCGTCACCTGGCCGGTCACCGGGTCGACCACCGTGCTGTTCGTCCGGCCGTCGCTGATGAGGATGCCGGGGCCGGTGGTGGTGACCGTGGGTACGGAGTTCCACGGCACCTCGACGCGCCGACGGGAGCCGTCCTGCACGTCGTAGACATCCAGCGAGACGATCGTGTCGGCGGGGGTCAGCGCGTTCTCGCCGATCTTCCCGTACGACCAGGTCACGAAGTATTCGTGGTCGTCCACGGTGACCGCAAGGAGCCTCGGGAATCGCTGCGGGGACGGAGGCCGCCAGCTCTCCCCGTGCCAGCCGGCCTTCCCGGTCTCCGAGTCGATGGTCCGCAGCTGGTACTTGGTGTCCGAGACCCGCACGAGGTAGGCGAGACCGCCCGTCGTCCGGGAGAGCGCGTAGTCGGGCGACGTACCGATGAGCTCCCAGCCGTGCTCCGTCGCGAACACGGAAGGGACGGTGAGCTGTGTCACCGGGGCCGAGCTCGCCTTGACCTGCTTCTTCGGCTTGTCGGAGCTCTTCTCGCCGCTGCCACAGGTGGCCAGGAGAAGAAGCATGACAAGCACGAGCATTCCGCCGACCAGAACCAGGCGCACGATCTTCTGTCTCATGGTTTCCCTCGATGGGCGATCCCGACCTCGCGCCGGTCAGCGTAGCAACTGGCGCAGGCGTCACGGCAGTTCGTATGCGTTGCTGTTCGCTGCGGGGGCCGGGCCGGAAGCGGGTCCGCCGCCTTTGCCTACAATTCGTCGGTGAACGCCACCCTCCCCACCGCGGAAGCCCTGCGCGCGGCGCTGGCCGGCCTGCTCGACGGGCTGCCGCCCAAGCAGGCCGCCCAGGCCGTCGACCGGCTCATCGCCAACTACCGGGGGACCACCCCCACGGATGCCCCGGTGCTCCGCGACCGTTCCGACGTCGCCGCGTACGCCGCCTACCGGATGCCCGCGACTTTTGAAGCCGTACGGTCCGCCCTCGCCGCGCTGCAGGAGGCCGCCCCGGACTGGGTGCCCGGCACACACACCGACATCGGCGGCGGCACCGGAGCGGCGAGCTGGGCCGTGGCAGGGGCCTGGCAGGGGCAGCGGACGACCGTCCTTGACTGGGCCGAACCCGCACTCGCCCTGGGCCGGGAGCTGGCCGCGATCTCCGGCATCCACGCCCTGCGCGCCGCCGAGTGGCGCCGGGCCCGGATCGGCGCCGGCCTCGAACTCGCCCCCACGGACCTGATCACCGTCTCCTACGTACTCAAGGAACTGACGGCGGACGCCCGCGCCGGCCTCGTCGACACCGCGGCGGCCGTCGCACAGGCGGTCGTGGTCGTCGAGCCGGGCACCCCCGACGGCTACGCCCGCATCGTCGAGGCCCGCGACCGGCTGATCGCCGCCGGGCTGAAGGTCGCCGCGCCCTGCACGCACAACGACGCCTGCCCCATCGAGCCGGGCACCAACTGGTGCCACTTCTCGGCCCGGGTCAGCCGCTCCTCGCTGCACCGCCAGGTCAAGGGCGGCTCACTGCCGTACGAGGACGAGAAGTTCAGCTATGTCGTGGCGACCCGCTTCGAGACGGAACCCGTCCGGGCGCGCGTCACCCGCAAGCCGCAGATCCGCAAGGGGCAGGTGCTGCTGGACCTGTGCACCCGTGACGAGGCCCTGCAGCGCTCCACGGTCACCAAGCGGCACGGCGAGCTGTACCGCGCCGCCCGGGACATCGCATGGGGCGACGAGTGGCCGCCGCACGGCGTGGATCCGTCCGGCGGCTGAGAGGCTGTCGGGTGGCCTCTGAGAGCGGCTGCCGACCCCGCGGCTACCCGCGCAGCTCCTGTGTGCAGCACTTCACGCTGCCACCGCCCTTCAGCAGCTCGCCCAGATCCATCGGCACCGGCTCGAAGCCGCGCACCCGCAACGGATCGAAGAGCCCCGTGGCGGCCTGTGGCAGCAGCACATGGAGCCCGTCGCTCACCGCGTTCAGGCCGAGCGCCGCCGCGTCCGCCTCCTCGGCGATCAGTGCGTCGGGGAAGAGCCGCGCCAGCACCGACCGGCTGCCCGGCGAGAAGGCGCCCGGGTAGTACATGATCTCGTCGCCCGCGTCGTCGAGCACGGACAGGGCCGTGTCCAGGTGGTAGTAGCGCGGGTCGATCAGATCGAGCCCGATCACCGGACGCCCGAAGAACTCCTGCGCCTCGTCGTGCGAGAGGGGACTGGACCTGAAGCCCCGCCCGGCCAGGATGTACGAAGCGGTGACCGCGAAGTCGCCCTCGCCCTCGTTGACGTGGGCCGGTTCATGGAACTCGGTGAAGCCGTTGTCCCGGAACCACTCACGATGGGCCCCGGCCTCCTCGTACCGCTCCTGGTACGCGAATCGGGCGCCGAGCACCCGGCCGTCGATGACGGTGGCACCGTTGGCGGCGAAGACCATGTCGGGCAGCTCGGGGCGGGGAGTGAGCAGCTCCACGGTGTGCCCGAGGGCGCGGTACCGGTCGCGCAGGTCCTCCCACTGGGTCAGGGCCAGGGGAAGATCCACGGGCTTACTGGGATCCATCCAGGGGTTGATGGAGTACGTCACCCTGAAGTGGGCCGGGGCGCACATCAGGTAACGGCGGGGTGTGGCTCGACGGCCAGGGGTGCGGCGCGGAGCGCCTCGATGAGGGGCGGGGGCCGCGTGACGAGTGGTCAATGAGGGCTCCTCACGAAGAGGCAGGGATTGCCTGCCGGGGGGGGTTGCACGGGTGTGTGCGTGAGGCCATGGTCCGCTTTCCGGGGGCCGCGCGCAGTGATCCGATCGGGTGGTTCCGCACGGTGATGAGGCGACGCGTGTCGACTCGTGCCGCTGCTAGATTTGCCGGCATGGTAAGGAACCGGCCGCCTGACTCCAGCCGCCGCAGTGAGCGCTCACGCCGTGCGATCTACGACGCGGCGCTCGGCCTGGTCGGTGAGGTGGGCTACCCCCGGACCACCATCGAGGCCATCGCCGCGCGGGCCGGCGTCGGAAAGCAGACGATCTACCGGTGGTGGCCCTCCAAGGCGGCCGTCCTCCTGGAGGCCTTCGTCGCTCTCGGTGACCGGACCGCCGAGGAGAACGGCGCGGGTGACGTACAGGGGCTCCCGGACACCGGTGATCTCGCGGCCGACCTCAAAGTCGTTCTGCGGGCCACCGTCGACGAGCTGACCGACCCCGCCTTCGAGGCGCCGACCAGGGCACTGGCCGCCGAGGGGATCGTCGACCCACAGCTCGGCGCCGAATTCGTCCAGAAGCTGCTCGATCCTTCGCTCCAGCTGTACGTCGCACGGCTGCGTGCCGCTCAGGAGGCGGGCCAGGTGCGCGCCGACATCGACCCGCGGATCGCCCTGGAGCTCCTTGTGGGACCGCTCACCCACCGTTGGCTGCTGCGTACCCTCCCGCTGACCCACGAGTACGCGGACGCGATCGTCGACTACACCCTGCGCGGGCTGACGCACTCCTGAAATGCAACCCTGAATTCATGACAAGAAGTGGCATAGTGCCCAGCTCGCGACATCGTCCCCCGTACCCCGCTTCGGGACTCTGGCCACCCGAGGCGCAGGATGGTGGGACGATGTGCAGGGCCAACGCTGAGGTAAGGGGATAGATGGGCGCCGATTTCGGCCGTTATCGCGGCTCAGAGAGCAAATTTTCCCAATGGCTTCGCCGCCGACCCAAACCGCAGCAGAGCGAGGTCGACGACGCCGCCCGGGAGGCGCTGCTCCTTGCTGTCGCCGAAGCCGGAATGCCGATCGCGCCCGCCGCCCATCCGGTCGGCTACCGATGTTCGTGTGAACGCATCGGCTGTCCCACCCCCGCCCGGCACCCCGTCTCCTTCGCCTGGCAGACGCAGTCCACCACCGAGCGCGCCCAGATCGAGCGCTGGGCCCGCAGCCAGCCGCACGCCAACTTCATCACTGCGACCGGCATGATCCACGACGTTCTCGACGTGCCGCTGTCCGCGGGCAGCCAGGCACTGGAGCGGCTCCTCGCCGCAGGAATCGACGTCGGCCCCGTCGCCCGGTGCGGCGACGACCGGATGCTCTTCTTCACCGCCACCCGTGGTACGCCCGAGGACGAGGACGAGTGGTGGCCGTGCGAGCTGGACTGCCACCCCGAGACCATGGACGAGCATCCGGGACTGCGGTGGCACTGCCGCGGCAGCTACGTACTCCTGCCGCCGGCCAGACTGCCCGGTGAGCTGGATGTGCAGTGGGTGCGGGGGCCGGAGAACCCGCTGCCCGATCCGCTGACGCTGCTGGAGACGCTCACCGACGCGTGTGCGCAGTACGTGGACGCGGCGGACCAGAGCGATCTCGGCCATGACTCGGTGGCGTGGCCGCCGAGCCGTTAGGGCCTGTCTGGGCATCCGGTGGCCATCCCCCCATGGCTCAGTCTCAGAGCATGGGGGACCCCTCGACGTGTTTGAATCCGCCCCCGGTCACGCCCCCTGCGCCGCCGTCAGGCCCGGCAGCCGGTTCAGCACGACCACCTTGCCGTCCCCGGCGCCCTTCTTCGGGACGAACACCAGTTGGCTGGAGACCCGCTCCTTGGTGAGGGTGGACTTCACCTCGCCGGTCAGCAGAGCCTCCACATCCGCGTTGAGCGGCGGACGCAGCCCCTTCGCCGCGGTCTGCCGTTCGAAGTGCTTGCTGCTGAAGAAGACCAGCGCCCCGCCGTCGTCCGTCTTCAGGCCGAGCGGGGCGAACGTACCGCCGTCCAGCGGCTGGTCGATGTACTGGTACGAGAAGCCCGCCCGCCGGGTGGTGCGGCGCGCCTCCCGCCAGCCCGAAGTGGCGGTGCCGGGGGCGAAGACGTCCGGGGTGCCCTTCTGCAGGTACTCCGTGTACTGGGTGCCCAGGTCCTCCGGAGCCACGGCCAGTTCGGAGCTGTCCGAGGCCACCGGCTCGGGCCGGCCGTCGCTGTCCTTCGCGAAGGTGGGCAGCTGGGACGGTGCGACGACCGACAGATAGGCGGTCTTCCACCCCGCGCCGGGCCCGGACTTGACGAAGACGAGCAGCCAGCGGGTGTCCAGCTTCCCGCTGTCCTCGTCGCGGTTGGAGTCGGTGTCCGCGAGGAACCACCGGGGCCAGCCGGCCTTCTTCGGGATGAGGTACTCGGCATCGGTCAGCTCCAACGGCACGTGGTTCGCGTTGCCGTCCGGATTGTTCTTCTGCCGTGCCTTCAGCCCGGCCTGGTTGATCGCGCCGAGCGGGCCCGTGACCTGGTCCGCATCCAGAGCCGGGTCATAGGCCTTGTCCGCCGCGTTGTACGCGGTGGTGAAGTCCTTCAGGGCCTCGGCAGCCTCAGACCTGGTTGCCGCCGGCACCACTTCCAGCTCGCCGTGCACCGTCACGCACCCGCTCGCCGTCATGGACAGCACCGTCGCCGTCGCGAGCCCCGTCGCCAGCCGAATCGGCCTCAGGCTTCTCATCCGTTGCTTTCCGCGCCTTCTGATCCGTCGCCGCGCTGCCCACTGCCCGACGCTCTGACCGTCCGAACCCTACCGGGGCGAGGAACAGCGCGAGAGTGGGGATCAGATACAGCGCCCACACGGTGACTTGAAGAACCGTCGGATCGGGCTGGAAGTTGATCGTGCCCTTCAGCAGCGTGCCGTACCAGCTGTCCGGCGGAATCGTGGAGCTGATGTCGAACGCCTTGTTCTCGAGACCGCCCAAGAACCCGGCTTCCTGGAGGTCGTGGACGCCGTACGCGAGCACGCCCGCGGCGACGACCACCAGCATGCCGCCGGTCCAGGTGAAGAACTTCGACAAATTGATCTTCAGCGCACCGCGGTAGAACAGCCAGCCCAGCAGGACGGCGGTCGCGATGCCGAGGAACGCACCGATCATCGGGTACCAGCCGTCGTCCGCCGCATGCACCGCACGCCACACGAACAACGAGGTCTCCAGGCCCTCCCGGCCCACCGCGAGCAGCGCAGTGGCGACCAGTGCGCCGTTACCCATCGTGAGCGCCGTGTCGAGCTTGCCGTGCAGATCCGTCTTCAGATGCCGCGCGGTGCGCCGCATCCAGAAGACCATCCAGGTGACCAGACCGACCGAGATGATCGACAGTGTTCCGCCGAGCGCCTCCTGGGCCTTGAACGTCATCTCCCGCGAACCGAATTCGAGACCGGCACCGAACGCCAGGCTGACGACGACCGCGATGGCGACACCGGTCCAGATCGGGACCAGCTTGCGCTTGTTGCCGGTCTTCACCAGATAGGCGATGAGGATGCAGACGACCAGGCTGGCCTCAAGTCCTTCGCGCAGGCCGATCAGGAAGTTGCTGAACACGTTTCGGTTCTCCTTTTCTGCTTCGAGTCCTCTACGAGAACAGCGCCCGGCCCCACCAGTCGTCCTTGTCGCGGACGCCCGGCGGGACGGCGAAGTGCGCCGAACCCACGTGCTGGATGTACTCGTTGAGTGCGTCATGCGTCGCAAGGCGGCGCTGCAGCGGAATGAAGCCCTTGCGGGCATCGCGCTGATAGGCGAGGAAGAACAGCCCGGCGTCGAGCCGGCCGAGGCCGTCCGTACCGTCGGTGAAGGAGTAGCCGCGGCGCAGGATCGTCGCACCGTCGTTGCTGTCCGGGTGGGCGAGCCGTACATGCGCGGTCGGCAGCATCGCCTTCAGGAACGGTTCGTCGCGCTCCTTGGCCTTGCCGACCGGGGCGCCCTCGCCCTTGTCCCGGCCGAAGATGTCCTCCTGCTCCTGGAGCGGGGCGCGGTCCCAGGTCTCGATGTGCATCCGGATGCGCCGGGCCACCAGGTACGAACCCCCGGCCATCCAGCCCGCCTTGTCCTTCTCACCGACCCAGACATGCTTTTCCAGGGCGGCGGTGTCGGTGCCGGAGATGTTCCGGGTGCCGTCCTTGAAGCCCATCATGTTGCGCGGGGTCTGGGCGTCCGGCGTCGTCGAGGACGTCTTGCCGAAGCCCAGCTGGGACCAGCGGATCGCGGTGCGGCCCATGCCGATCCTGGCGAGGTTGCGGATGGCGTGCACCGCGACCTGCGGGTCGTCCGCACACGCCTGGACGCAGAGATCGCCGCCGCTGCGGGCCGCTTCGAGATTGTCCCCAGGGAACTTCGGCAGATCGACCAGCGCCTCGGGACGCTTGTCCTCCAGGCCGAACCTGCCCTTGGCGAAGAGCGAGGGGCCGAAACCGATGGTGAGCGTGAGCCGCGACGGCTTGAGCCCCAGCGCCTCGCCCGTGTCGTCCGGCGGGGCCTGGGCGAGACCACCGTAAGCACCGTCGCCGACCGTGTGACCGGCCGTCATCCGCTCGGCCGCCCGCGTCCACTCCTTGAGCAGCGCGACCAGCTCGGCGCGGTCCTTCGTCGTCACGTCGAACGCGGCGAAGTGCAGCCTGTCCTGTACGGCAGTGGCGATACCGGCCTGGTGCGGACCGTGGAACGGCACGGCCGCACCGCTGTCCGCGGCCGGTACGGCGTCGCTGTCCGGGCGCACCGCGGCGACCGCGCCACCGGCCGCGACCGCGCCGAGCGCCAGACCGGCGCCGCCCCAGCCGAGCAGCGCCCGGCGGGACGGGGCACGGCCACCTGTCTCGGCGGCAGTTGCCCCGGCGGCGCCGTCCATGGCGGTGTTCTGCGTCTCCTCGGACATTCCGAAGCCTTCCCGCTCGTTACTTCGTCACCGCGGCGGCGAGCTGGGACAGCGGCTCTGCCAGCGCGTTGACCGCGTCCGACAGCTCCTTGCGTTCCGCCTTGCCGACCTTGTCGTACGAGACGAACTCGTAGGAGCTCTTGTCCTTGCGGTACTTGTCCAGCAGCGTGTTCAGCGCCGCGAACTGCTTGTCCAGGGTCGCGGTCAGCGCCGGGTCGTTCTTCGAGGCGATCGGCTTCAGCAGCTCGTAGGACTTCTCCGCGCCCTCGACGTTGCCCTTGAAGTCGACGAGGTCTGTGTGGCTGTAGCGCTCTTCCTCGCCGGTGACCTTGCCGGTCGCGACCTCGTCGAGGAGCTCCTTGGCGCCGTTGGCCATCGACGTCGGGGTGATCTCCGCCGTGCCGACCCGCTTCTGCCAGTCGAGCAGGTCCTCGTAGAGCACCTGCGCGAGGGCCTTCTCCTCGGCGCCCAGCTTCTCGTCCTGCCACAGCGCCTTCTCCAGGCGGTGCCAGCCCGTCCACTCCTGGCCGTCCTCCAGGCCGTCCTCGCGCATGTCGACCTTCGGGTCGATGTCGCCGAAGGACTCGGCGACCGGCTCCGTGCGCTCCCAGCCGAGCCGGGAGTCGGCGTAGGCATTCTTGGCAGCCTCGATGTCACCCGCGGCGACGGCGTCCGTGAAGACCTTGGCCTTCGGCAGCGTCTCGTCGGCCTGGGCCTGGACGTACGTGCGGTACTCCGCGACGGCCTTGTCCATCTCGGGGCTGCGCTTGGCCGCGTTGGCGCCGGTGACCTCGATCTTCTGCCGGATGCCGTTGCCCTTCATGCCGGGCTTGCAGACGACGTTGTACGAGCCGGCCTTCACCTCGGCCGTGATGGTGGCCTTGGTGCCGGGTCCGATGTTCTCGCGCTCGGCGACGATGCGGTCGTCCGGGAACAGGAGGTAGACCTCGGTGACCTTCGAGCCCTTGTTCTCGACGGCCAGTTCGACGTGGCCGGCCGGCAGCTTCTTCTTCGACACCTCGCAGGAGTCGTCCGTCGCGACGACCTGTACGGCTTCGTCGCTCTTGCCGTCGCTCTTCTCGGCACATCCCGTGACGGCGGTCAGGGCGACCACCGTCGCGGCAGCGGTGACGACGGAGAAACGAACGGTTCGCATGCGGGCTCCATGAGATGAAGGAGAAGACCGGACAAAGGCAGGTGAGGCAGACCTAACTTAGCCTAGCCTTGCCTTATCGGTACCCACTCGTGCGGTGATTCAGCTCTCATCCGTGCAAGCCGGGAACGCGAAAGCGGCCGCCCGGGGGCGGCCGCTTTCGGAGGGAGCTGTCTGCGTGGGTGCGGTCGTTAACGGCCTGATCCACTCTCTATCGTGCACCAGGCCGTTAAGGGAGCGTCAGGATCTCGGCGCCCGTGTCCGTCACCACCAGCGTGTGCTCGAACTGAGCGGTGCGCTTGCGGTCCTTCGTCACCACGGTCCAGCCGTCGTCCCACATGTCGTAGTCATGGCTGCCCAGCGTCAGCATCGGCTCGATGGTGAATGTCATGCCGGGCTGCATCACGGTGGTCGCGTGCGGGCTGTCGTAGTGCGGAATGATCAGACCGGAGTGGAACGAGGAATTGATTCCGTGCCCGGTGAAGTCCCGCACCACCCCGTACCCGAAGCGCTTGGCGTACGACTCGATGACCCGCCCGATCACATTGACCTGCCGGCCCGGCCGGACTGCCTTGATGGCCCGGTTCAGTGACTCCTCGGTGCGCTCCACGAGTAGCCGGGACTCCTCGTCCACGTCGCCGCAGAGGTACGTGGCGTTGTTGTCGCCGTGCACACCGTTGATGTATGCCGTGACGTCGAGGTTCACGATGTCGCCGTCGCGCAGCACCGTGGAGTCCGGGATGCCGTGGCAGATCACCTCGTTGAGCGAGGAACAGAGCGACTTGGGGAATCCGCGGTAGCCGAGCGTCGACGGGTAGGCGCCGTGGTCGCACATGAACTCATGGGCGACCCGGTCGAGTTCGTCCGTCGTGACGCCCGGGGCGATGTGCTTCGCGGCCTCCGCCATTGCCTGCGCGGCGATCCGCCCCGCGATGCGCATGCGCTCGATGGTGTCGGCGTCCTGGGTGTCCGGACCGGTGTACGGGGTGGGGGCCGGCTTGCCCACATATTCGGGGCGCCGAATGTTTCCGGGTACGGAACGGATGGGAGTGATCTCCCCGGGTACGAGCAGCGACTGGCCAGACATGTCAGCGAGTCTAACCAGCGCGCTTGGGGCAGCATGGCTCCGAGGGAAGGAGCCGATGATGGCCCTGTTCAAGAAGCGCACGGTCGGCAAGCCGGGCGAGTGGTACTACTGCCTGCAGCATCAGAAGGTCGAGGAGGGCCCCGAGTGCCCGGCCAAGGACCGCTTCGGGCCGTACGCCTCCCGCGAGGAGGCGGATCATGCGATGCAGAGGGCGCAGGAGCGCAATCTCGAGTGGGAGACGGATCCCAAGTGGCACGACCGGGGAGCGCCGCCCGGTCCGGAGGCGTGACCGGGGGCACTGATCGGGGACTCCGCCCCAGGCCCCCGCTCCTCAAACGCCGGACTCCCCGGACTCTCACCACCGGGCCGGCGGCGGCGCCGTCAGCTGGTCGGCGAGCCGGGACAGCCTGTCCCGGAAGCGGCGGCGGCCGCGCGGCGCGGGGGCGCTGTTCTCCCCGGCCGCCGCGCTCACCAGATGCTGCACGGTGTCCAGGTCGACACCGTCGGTGCCGGTCACCGTGAGCCTCTCGTGGGCGAGCCCCCGCACCCCCGGTTCCCCGTCGTCCAACGAGAGCACCGTCGCCCCGGCCCGGCGGGCATCGTGCACCCGCTCCAGTAGTCCGGCGCCGGGCCGCTCCGGGGCCACCAGGAGCAGCGTCGCGCCCCGCCCCGCCGCCTCGAGCCGACCCAGACCGATGGCCAGATGTGCCGGATCGCCCGGTTCCACCCGGTGGCGTACCAGGGTGGGTGTGAGCTCGGGCAACCCGGACCAGGTGGACTCGTCGACCAGATGGGCCGCCAGATGCCACGGCTCGTACCCCGCCGTCCCCATCAGCAGCAGCCCGCCGCCGTGCGGGACGACGGACGACCTGAGCGCCCCGGCGAACCGCCGGGCCGCCGCGGGCCACTCGGTCCCGGCGAGCACTTCACGCAGCAGGGCGACGCGTACGGCATCCATGGCCGGGCATCATGCCCCAAGGCCGGGCCCCGCCACCGGCGAACGACGGCGGAACCATTCGAACGGGCCCTGCGGATCGATCTGGATCGCGCGGCCGAAGACCGGGCGAAGCGGGCAGTAGTGTCGAGGCCATGACTACGAATGACAGTGGCAGTGCACCCAAGCCCCCCGCCAAGGACCCCTGGGACCTCCCCGATGTGTCCGGGTTGACCGTCGGCGTGCTCGGCGGCACCGGACCGCAGGGCCGCGGGCTCGCCTACCGGTTCGCCCGCGCCGGGCAGAAGGTGATCATCGGCTCCCGTGCCGCCGAGCGCGCACAGACCGCCGCCGACGAGCTGGGCCACGGCGTCGAGGGCGCGGACAACGCGGAGTGCGCCCGGCGCAGCGACGTCGTGATCGTCGCCGTGCCATGGGACGGCCATGCCAAGACCCTGGAGTCGCTGCGCGACGAGCTGGCGGGCAAGCTCGTCATCGACTGCGTCAACCCGCTCGGCTTCGACAAGAAGGGCGCCTATGCCCTCAAGCCAGAGGAGGGCAGCGCCGCCGAGCAGGCCGCCGCTCTGCTGCCGGAGTCCCGGGTCACCGCCGCCTTCCATCACCTCTCGGCGGTGCTTCTTCAGGACGAGGCCATCGAGGAGATCGACACCGATGTGCTGGTGCTGGGCGAGGCCCGCGCCGACACGGACCTCGTACAGGCGCTGGCGGGCCGGATTCCCGGCATGCGCGGCATCTTCGCCGGGCGGCTGCGCAACGCCCACCAGGTCGAGTCGCTGGTCGCCAATCTGATCTCGGTCAACCGCCGCTACAAGGCGCACGCAGGCCTGCGTACCACTGACGTCTGAGCGGACACGTTTCCGGCGCACCCTGCGGCGAGGGGAAAGGGGCATGGGGGACACTGGACGGGACCGTGCATCACCCCGGACAGGAGCCCTCCCCCATGCCCCGTCTCGCTCTCTACGCCATCGCCGTCTGCGTCCTGGCCGTCGTCGCGGCCGTGATCTCGTTCGCCCAGGGCCGCTGGCTCGGGATCGTCTGGGTGCTGCTGGCCGGGCTCTCGTCCAACATGGCGTGGTTCTACCACCGTCGGCAGCGCGCACAGGCCGCCGGCTGAGCGGCGCTCAGCGGTTGACCGCGCAGGCCGGATCGGCCGCCTGCCAGAAGCGGTAGGTGTCGAATCCGCAGTACGTCGTGAACTCGCTGATGCCCAGTGTCCGCAGCAACGCGTGGATCGCGTCGAAGAACGCGTGGTTGATCTCGGGGATCCACAGCACGCCGAAGACCGCGATCAGCCCGAACGGGGCGAACGGCTCGACCTGCCTGCGGATCCGGTACGAGAGCCAGGGCTCGATCACTCCGTAGCCGTCCAGCCCCGGAACCGGGACGAAGTTGAGGATCGCCGCGGTGACCTGGAGCAGCGCCAGGAATCCCAACGCGTACTGGAAGCCGACCGGCACGCCGTCCAGCGCGTGCAGCCAGAACGGCGCGGTGCACACAAACGCGAACAGCACGTTCGTCAGCGGGCCCGCCGCCGAGATCAGGCTGTGCTTCCAGCGTCCGCTGATCCGGCCCCGCTCGATGAAGACCGCACCACCGGGCAGGCCGATACCGCCCATGATGACGAACAGCACCGGAAGCACGATGCTCAGCAGCGCATGGGTGTAATTCAGCGGATTCAGGGTCAGATAGCCCTTCGACCCGATGGAGATGTCCCCGCTGTGCAGCGCGGTGCGGGCATGCGCGTACTCATGCAGACAGAGCGACACCACCCAGGCCGCTGTCACGAAGAGGAGGAGCGGGATCCCGGGCCGCTGCGCGAAGTTCGTCCACACCGCCCAGCCCGATACTGCCATCACGGCGACGATCCCGAGGAAGACCGGGCTGATCCGCCGGTCGCTGCGGGCTGCTGCGGTGGTCATCGGCGAACTCCTGGTGGCTGGCAGGAAGGGCGACGGGTCGGCGGGCGGCGAGAGCGACCGTACCGGCGACACGTCACAAACGTCTCGCGTCGGGGCGGTGATTCCGTGAAGGGTGGGAGCATGACGAGCGATCCCGGCACACGTCGAACACGGGTACGGCGGTACGTGTATCCACTTTCCGATATCGGTCGCGGAGAATAGGCGGGTGCGCTACTGCATTCTCGGGACCACCCAGGCACTCCGCGGCGACGGCACGGCCGTCGCCATTGGTGGGGCGCGGCTGCGTGCCCTGCTCACCGTCCTCGCGCTGCGTCCCGGCCGTACCGTTCCGGCCGCCGTGCTCGTCGACGAGGTGTGGGACGGTGACCCGCCGGCCGACGCGGTGGGCGCCCTGCAGGCACTCGTCGGCCGGCTCCGGCGGGCCCTCGGCCATGCCGCGATCGCCTCCGGGGAGAGCGGCTACCGGCTCGCCGCCGAGCCGGACGCCGTCGATCTGTACCGCTTCGAGCGGCTCGCGGGGGAGGGGGCGCGGGTGCTGGAGGAGGGCGACGCGGCGAAGGCCCAGGCCGTGTTCGACGACGCGCTCGCCCTGTGGCGCGGACCGGCCCTGGCCGATCTGCCCGACCGCGGCGCCGTCGCGGCCCGTTGGGCGGCACGGCGCCTGGACGCCCGCCGCAGCAGGCTCGTCGCGGCCCTCGCGCTCGGCCGCGCGGACGAGGCCCTGCCCGAACTGGTCGCACTCTGCACCGAACACCCGATCGATGAAGCCCTCCAGGCGCTGCGGCTGCGAGCCCTGCGCGATGCCGGGCGTACGGCACAGGCGCTGGCCGCGTACGAAGAGGTGCGCACCGTACTCGCCGACCGCCTCGGCACCGACCCCGGACCCGAACTGCGCTCCCTGCACGCCGAGTTGCTCCGCCAGGACTCGGCACAACCGGTCGCGGCGGCAGTGGCGGCCGAGCCGCACCGGCCCTCCCGTACCCGACCCCTCACCGCCCCGCAGGGAAACCTCCGGGCCAGGCTGACCAGCTTCGTCGGGCGCGAGGACGACATGGACGCCCTGCGCGAGGACCTCTCGCACGCCCGGCTCGTCACCCTCCTGGGCCCCGGTGGCGCGGGCAAGACCCGGCTCTCCCAGGAGGTCGCCGAATCCGTCGGATCCGCCTGGCCGGACGGCGTCTGGCTGGCCGAACTCGCCCCCGTAGAAGACCCCGAGGCCGTACCGGAGGCCGTGCTCACCGCGATCGGCGCCCGCGAGACCGTGCTGCGCGGAGCGGGCGCCGAGGAGCTCCGGGCCGCCGAGGGGAACGCGGGCGACCCCCTCGTACGCCTCACCGAGCACTGCTCCCGGCGCCGCATGCTGCTGCTCCTGGACAACTGCGAGCACCTCGTCGGGGCCGCCGCCGCCCTCGCCGACCATCTGCTCGCCCACTGTCCGGGTGTCACCGTGCTCGCTACCAGCCGTGAACCCCTCGGGGTGCCGGGCGAGTTCGTCCGACCCGTCGACCCGCTGCCCGACCCGATGGCGCTGCGACTGCTCGCCGACCGCGGCGCCGCCGCGAAGCCCGGCTTCCGGATCGACGCGGACGAGGAGACCGCGGCTGCCGCCGCCGAGATCTGCCGCCGCCTCGACGGGCTGCCGCTCGCCATCGAACTCGCCGCAGCCCGGCTGCGGATGCTCACCCCGCGCCAGATCGCCGACCGGCTCGACGACCGGTTCCGTCTGCTCACCAGCGGGGCCCGTACCGTACTGCCCCGTCAGCAGACCCTGCGCGCCGTCGTCGACTGGTCCTGGGACCTGCTCGACGAACCCGAACGCACCGTGCTGTGCCGACTCTCCGTCTTCGCGGGCGGCTGCACCCTGACCGCGGCCGAGGCCGTCTGCGCGGACGGGCCGCAGGACGCGCGCGAGGTCGCCGGGCTGCTCGGCTCGCTCGTCGACAAGTCCCTCGTCGTCGCAGCGCCCGCCGCCGACGGCGAGATGCGCTACCGGCTGCTGGAGACCGTCGGTGAGTACGCCGCCGAACGGCTCGACGAGGTGGCGGAGCGGGACGCCGTGGAGCGGCGCCACCTGGTGCACTTCCGGGAACTGGCCCGGACCGCCGACCCCGAGCTCCGCGGTGCCGGGCAGCGGGCCGCCATCGACCTTCTCCAGCGCGAGTACGAGAACCTCCGCACCGCCCTGCGCCGGGCCGTCGCCGCCCGCGACGAGCAGGAGGCGCTCTGCATGGTGCTGTCGCTGTGCTGGTACTGGCAGATGCGCGATCTGCGCACCGATGCCCTGCACTGGGCCGACATGGCCGCCGCACTGGGCCCCGACCCGTTCGCCGGGCCCGCCGAACCCGCGCCGTCCCTCCACGAGCGCTGCACCGACGCGCCGCCGCCCATGTCGCCCGAACTGCTCCAGGAAGCACGGCGCCAAGTGGCCCTGGTCCAACTGGGCAGCATGGACCACTCCCAGGACGTGTGGACCGACGCGAGGGGCATGGACCGGCTGCGCGTCATCGCGGACACCTACCGCGCGGGCCAGCCGCAGACCTGCCGCACCCCGGCGTCGCTCTGGTTCTTCGCGGTCATGCTGACCGGCGCGGTCGACGACCTGCGCCGACTGCTCGACGAAACGGTCCGCGCCAGCCGGGAGCTCAGCGACGAGTGGGAGCTGGCCGCGGCCCTCCAGATGCGTGCCCGTGTGCTGGCCAACCGGCCCGAATGGGCAGGCGACGCGCGGGCGGACGCCGAGGAGAGCCTGGAGATCTTCAGCCGGCTCGGTGACGACTGCTGCACGGCCGAGGCGCTCTGCTCCCGGGGAGAGGCTCATGAGAAAAGCGGTGAATACACGCACGCGGCCGAGGACTTCAAGGCCGCCATCGGCTATGCGGAGAAGCTCGGCGCACAGGCCCAGGTGTCGGTCCTGCGTACCCGGTACGCGTCCGTACTCACCGAACTGGGCCGCGGCGCGGAAGGCGAGACGATCCTGCGGGGGGTGCTGGCGGAAGGCCGTCAGGCGGGGCACGAGGCGATGCCCGCCGCCCGGCTCTGTCTCGCCCTGTGGCTGGGACGCACCGGACGCACCGGCGAGGCTCGGGAGCAACTGGACGCGGTGCGCAAGGAGTTCCGCTCCGAGACGCTGGCCATCTTCGCGGGCTTCGTGCTCGGAGGAATGGCCTGGCTGGACAACCAGGACGGCCGGTACGCCGTGGCCCTGCCCAAGGGACTGACGGCGCTCATCCGGTCGCAAGACCGGCTGTCCCAGATGGTGGCGCCCCACATGTCCGTCATCCATCTCGTCGGCCTCGCACGGTCGTTGGCCGGCATCGGCGGCGAGAGCCGGGCCGCAGCCGCGGCCCGGCTGCTGGGGGCCGGCCGTGGACTGCTGCCCCGGGGCCACGTACCGACGTCGATGGAGCGGCACGACTGGGCCGAGGCGGAGAGACTGGCCGTCGGCGTCCTCGGCCGGGCAGCCTACGAGACCGCGTACGCCGAGGGCGGCGGCCTCTCCCTGGAGGAGGCCACCGCCCTCGCCGAGGCGTACCGGGACTGACCGCACCCCCCGGCCGGACGACCGGTCAGGACTTCTTGCGGAACTTGGCGACCGCGAGCGGGGCCATCACCGCGGTGATGACCACGGTCCAGCCGAGCGTCACCAGGACCGAGTGGGCGACCGGCCCGCCCATCATCAGTCCGCGCGCCGCGTCCGCCAGATTGGACAGCGGGTTGTAGTCGGTGAACGACTGGAGCCAGCCGGGCATCGACTGCGTCGGGGCGAAGATCGAGGAACCGAACTGGAGCGGCATCAGCACGAGCATCCCCATTCCCTGAACCGCCTGGGACGTCTTCAGGCTCAGTCCGAGCAGGATGAAGATCCACATGATGGCGGCGCCGAACGCGGCCGACAGCGCGATCGCCCCGATCAGCCCGAGCACCGACCCCTGGAGCTCCATGCCGAGGGCGAAGCCCATGGCCAGCAGGATGAGCGTGGCGACCATCATCCGGCCCAGCTCGACCACGATCTTCGCGATGAGCACCGAGGAACGGGCGATCGGCATCGTCCGGAACCTGTCCATGACGCCCTTGCGGAAGTCGTCGTTGACGCCGGTTCCGACCGCCATGGCGATGTTCATGCCCATCATGGCCATCAGCCCGGGAACCAGGTAGTTCAGATACTCCTGCCGGCCGCCGCCCATGCTGCTGCCGACCGATCCGCCGAACACGTACACGAACAGCAGCGTGAAGACGATCGGCATCAGGAGCGCGTCGAACATCGACTCCGGATCCTTCTTGATCTGGAGCAGATTGCGCCGCACCAGCGCCCCGATGTGTCGCAGATTGCTCCGCAGCCCTATACGGCCCTCGCCGTGGACCGTCTTCGCCCGGGCGGACCCGGTGGGCGCGGGCGTGGGTGTCAGAGTCGCCGTGCTCATGCCGCGACCTCCTCGGGGATCGTGTCGGTGGCGGAGGAGCTCTTCTCGCCGGTGATGGCCAGGAAGACCTCGTCCAGGCTGGGCAGTGCGGTGGCGACATGCGCCAGCGAGAAGCCCCGGGTGCCGAGCAGGCCGATGACGGCCGTCAGCTGCTCGTCGCTGAGGATCGGTACGTACAGCAGTCCCTCGTCCGGAACGGCCTGTGCCCCCGCGACCCCGTCGAGACCGGCCTCCCTGAGTGCCTGCGCCATCGCGGGCAGCTGCGCCGGGTCCGAGGGCCGGATCTGCAGGGTGCGGCCGCCGACCTTCGCCTTGAGGTCGTTCACCCCGCCGCTGGCGATGATCTTGCCCTTGTCGATGACGGTGAGCTCATCGGCGAGCTGCTCGGCCTCTTCCATGTACTGGGTCGTGAGCAGAACGGTCGCCCCCTCCACGACCATCCGCTGCACCTCGTCCCAGACCTCGTTACGGGTCCGGGGGTCGAGCCCCGTCGTCGGCTCGTCCAGATAGAGGACTGCGGGGCTGCCGATCATCGAGGCGGCCAGGTCGAGCCGGCGCCGCATGCCGCCGGAGTAGTCCATCGCGGCACGTTTGGCCGCGTCGGTGAGGGAGAACCGCTCCAGGAGCTCGTCGGCCCGGGACCGGGCGGCCCTGCGCGGCAGATCGAGCAGCCGCCCGATCATGTAGAGGTTCTCCCAGCCCGAGAGCTTCTCGTCGACCGAGGCGTACTGCCCGGTCAGACCGATGGTGCGACGCAGCTGCCGGGGCTGCTTCACCACGTCGTAGCCCGCCACCGTGGCGTGTCCGGCATCGGGGATGATCAGGGTGGACAGGCAGCGTACGAGCGTGGTCTTGCCGGCGCCGTTGGGGCCGAGCACGCCGAGCACGGTGCCTTCGCGGACATCGAGGTCCACGCCGTCCAGAGCCTTGGTCGAGCCGTAGTGCTTGACCAGCCCCCGGACCTCGACGGCGTTCGGGCCGCTCCTGGGGTTCTTGTCGCTTTGCGTCATGTCCACCATGGGACCAGGTGCCACCGACAGTGCACCGACAGCAGGCCGACAGCCCGCCGATGGGGGATGTCGGCGGGCTGTCGGTAGTGCGGGCAGTGGTCCGTGCCCAGGCCTTGCCTTTCTTCCGGATCGGCCCAAGGGGCCTTTCCTGCTGATCAGGCCCGGGTGCCGCGACGCCGGGGCAAACCTTGCCGGTCGCGGTTAAAACCTTGCCGGTCGCCGTTAGTGAAAGGTGTGCTCAGGGGCCGGGAAGCTGCCTCCCACGACCTCTTCCGCGAACTCCTTCGCCGCGTCACCGAGCACCTTGCGCAGGTTCGCGTACTGCTTGGTGAAGCGCGGCACCTTGCCGCCGGTCAGCCCGACCATGTCGGTGTAGACCAGCACCTGGGCGTCTGTGTCTGGACCGGCACCGATGCCGACGGTAGGGATGTGCAGGGTGCGGGTGACCTCGGCAGCCAGCTCGGCCGGTACGAGCTCCAGGACGACGGCGAACGCGCCGGCGTCCTGCACGGCCTTGGCGTCGCGCAGCAGCTGCTGGGCGGCCTCCTCGCCGCGGCCCTGTACCCGGTAGCCCATCGCGTTGACGGACTGCGGGGTCAGACCGATGTGGGCCATGACCGGGATACCGGCGTCGACCAGCAGCCGGATCTGCTCGTGGCTGCGCTCACCGCCTTCCAGCTTGACCGCACCGACACCGGACTCCTTGATCAGCCGGGTTGCGTTGCGCAGGGCCTGGACGGGCCCTTCCTGGTATGCCCCGAAGGGCAGGTCGGCGACGATCAGAGCGCGCTTGGTGCCCCGTACGACAGCGGCGGAAAGGATTGCGATCTCGTCCATCGTGACGGGCACGGTGGTCTCGTAACCGAGGTGACAGTTGCCCATGGAGTCGCCGACGAGCATGACCGGGATACCGGCCTCGTCGAAGACGGACGCGGTCATCGCGTCATAGGCGGTGAGCATGGGCCACTTCTCGCCGCGCTCGGTGGCGGCGGCGATGTCATGGATGGAGACACGGCGGGTGCTCTTGCCTCCGTACAGCGCCTTGCTGCTGTCGGTGGGGGCACCCGCGGGGGATGCGGCGGACTTGTTCTGCGCAGCCTGAAGCGACATTGCCAACGGCTCCTTCGTCATCTCGAGGCGCCCTGACGGCGTCCCCGGACCGGATACATGGTGGCATCCCGCGGCCGTCCACGGGAAGTGGGGCCGGTGTACGTCCTCGCTCTGCCTGCCCCCGGACCCGCCCGAGTGTGATCGTTCTGTCACAAGCGCCCGCATACCTCTCCTGGCCGGAACTCGTCGGACCCCGTCCTTCGTCCTCGTGGCAGTACAGCCGTCGTGGACGGCGGGAAACACGCCGCACATCGCCTAGGGTCGGGGGTGCGGCAACATGCACGGCAAGGCAGTGAGGACAGCGCGATGGTGCAGGCGTACGGAGCGGACACCGAGAACGACAGTGCGGAGCCGCAGCGCACCGGTTCCGGCTCTCGTTTCCAGAACCTGCGCGACAGGTGGACCCGGGACAAGGGCATCTGGCGGCGCGGAATCGTCCTGGCTGTCTGCTCGGTCCTGCTCACCCTCGTGATGGTCTTCCACGCCGAGATCCCGAACACCATCGGCAACCTGGGCAGCCTCATCGAGACGTTCCTGCCATGGATCGGCCTGTTCATCCCGCTGCTGCTGATCCTGGGCCTGATGCGCCGCTCGGCGACCGCACTGATCGCCCTGCTGCTGCCGGTCGTGGCCTGGCTCAATCTCTTCGGCGGGCTGCTCACCGACAAGTCGGGCAGTGGCGGCGACCTCACCGTGGCCACCCACAACGTCAAAGCCGACAACCCCGACCCCGCGGGCACCGCCCGGCAGGTCGCGGAATCCGGCGCCGACGTCATCGCCCTGGAGGAGCTGCCGAGCGGCCAGGTGCCGGCGTACGAGGCGGCGCTCGCCGACCGCTTCCCGTACCACTCGGTGCAGGGGACCGTCGGCCTGTGGAGCAAGTACCCGATGAGCGACACCCGGCCGGTCGACATCAAGATGGGCTGGACCCGGGCGATGCGTTCCACGGTGACGACACCCGAGGGCGAGGTCGCCGTCTACGTGGCCCATCTGCCGTCCGTACGGGTCAAGCTGCACGCCGGATTCACCGCCAACCAGCGCGACGACAGCGCGGACGCCCTGGGCGAGGCCATCGCCGACGAACAGCTCGACAACGTGATCCTGCTCGGCGACCTCAACGGCACGGTGAACGACCGCTCGCTCAACGGGGTCACCTCCCAGTTGAGGTCCACCCAGGGCGCGGCCGGCGACGGATTCGGCTTCAGCTGGCCGGCCTCGTTCCCGATGGCACGGATCGACCAGATCCTGGTGAAGGGCGTCGAGCCGGTGTCGTCGTGGACGCTCCCTGCGACGGACAGCGACCACCTGCCGGTCGCCGCGAGCGTAGAGCTGTGACACAGGCCGGACGGTGACGCGCTGAGCCGTGTCGCCGCCCGCGTCCATGGACGAAGCGGCCACCGGACGGCCCTGGTGAAGCCGCGCTCACCCCGACTCGCGCCACCGGTTGGTGATCGGCAGCCGCCGGTCCTTGCCGAAGCCCTTCGGGGAGATCTTCGTGCCCGGCGGGTACTGCCGCCGCTTGTACTCGGCCGTGTCCACCAGCCGCAGCGTCTTCGTCACCAGCGCCTCGTCGAACCCGGCCGCGACGATTTCGTCCAGCCCCTGGTCCCGGTCGACATACAGCTCCAGGATCCGGTCCAGTACGTCGTAGTCGGGCAGCGAGTCCGTGTCGACCTGTCCCGGCCGCAGCTCGGCGCTGGGCGGCTTGGTGATGGACGCCTCCGGAATCGGCGGGGTCTGCCCGCGTTCCTCGGCGGCACGGTTGCGCCACTTGGCAAGTCGGAAGATCGACGTCTTGTAGACGTCCTTGATCGGGCCGTACGCCCCGACCGAGTCGCCGTACAGCGTTGAGTAGCCGACCGCCAGTTCGGATTTGTTGCCCGGCGCGAGGACGATGTGGCCCTCCTGGTTGGAGACGGCCATCAGCATCGTGCCGCGCAGCCGGGACTGGAGGTTCTCCTCGGCGAGGCCGGTGAGCCCCAGCGAGCCCATGTACGCATCGAACATCGGCTCGATCGGTACGGTGCGGAATTTCAGCCCGGTGCGGCGGGCCAGCTCGGCCGCGTCGTCCTTGGAGTGGTCCGAGGAGTACTTCGACGGCATCGAGATGCCGTACACGTTCTGTGCGCCCAGCGCGTCGCAGGCGATGGCCGCGACCAGCGCCGAGTCGATCCCGCCGGAGAGTCCGATCAGCACACTGCTGAAGCCGTTCTTGGCGGCGTACGCGCGCAGGCCCACGACCAGCGCCGTGTACAGCTCCTCGTCGTCGTCGAGCCGCTCCGCGTAACCGCCGGTCAGTTCCGTGTCGTACGCCGGGAGGGGCTCCTCGGAGAGCACCACACGCTCGATCCGCAGACCGTCGTTCACGACACCGGACGGCGCCTCGGCCGCGGCGGCCGGCAGGTCCAGGTCGAGGACGACGCTGCCCTCGGCGAACTGCGGGGCGCGGGCGATCACTTCGCCGTTCCGGTCGACGACGATCGAGTCGCCGTCGAAGACCAGCTCGTCCTGGCCGCCGATCATCGCCAGATACGCGGTGGTGCAGCCGGCCTCCTGGGCACGCTTGCGCACCAGTTCCAGCCGGGTGTCGTCCTTGTCCCGCTCGTACGGCGAGGCGTTTACCGACAGCAGCAGCCCGGCACCGGCGGCGCGTGCGGCCGGCACTCGGCCGCCTTCCTGCCAGAGGTCCTCGCAGATCGCGAGTGCCACATCGACGCCGTGGACCCGTATGACCGGCATCGAGTCGCCTGGTACGAAGTACCGGAACTCGTCGAAGACGCCGTAATTGGGCAGGTGGTGCTTGGCGAAGGTCAGCGCGACCTGCCCGCGGTGCAGCACCGCGGCGGCGTTCTGCGGGGCGCCGGCAGGCTGCCCGTAGCGCGGCTGGGCCGTCTCGGAGCGGTCGAGGTAACCGACGACGACCGGCAGCTCCCCGAAGCCCTCCGCGTCGAGACGGGCGGCGAGTGCGCGCAGCGCCTGACGCGAGGCCTCGACGAACGACGACCGCAGGGCCAGGTCCTCGACGGGGTAGCCGGTCAGCATCATCTCGGGGAACGCCACCAGATGGGCACCCTGTTCGGCGGAGTGCCGGGTCCAGTGGACGATCGCCTCGGCATTGCCGGAGAGATCACCGACGGTCGAGTCGATCTGGTTCAGTGCGAGGCGTAGTTGAGGCACGCGCACCAGTGTAATCGTCTGACTGACGCGATATCCTGGCGGGCCGCGCAACCGCAAGGCCGCCCGCCAGGAACGGGTTAAACACGCCCTAGCGGCGGTAGCCGAGGACCGTCATCATGCCCACGTCCGAGTGGTAGATGTTGTGGCAGTGGAGCATCCAGAGGCCCGGGTTGTCCGCGTCGAACTCCACGGCCAGCGAGCTGTTCGGCCGGATGATCGCGGTGTCCTTGCGCGCCCAGGCCGCTTGGCCCCGATGGGAGGCCCGGCGGCTCGGCCCCGCGTCGCCCACCAGCCCGAACGCGTGTCCGTGCAGATGAATGGGGTGCCACATCTCCGTGACGTTGTAGAACTCCATCCGGACCCGCTCGCCCGCCTTGACCGGATGGCGCTGCTTGGGATCGTACGGCTTGTGGTCGAAGGCCCAGTTGTACGCGCCCATGTTGCCGGTCATCCTGAACCGCAGGGTCCGGTCGGGCTCGCGGACGGACAGCGCCACGGATTCGTCCGGCGACAGTTCGAACGCCTCCACCAGTTTTCCGTCCAGCTCCTTCGGCCGTACGGAGGCGGCGGGCGCCGCGCCCCGTCCGGTGCGCAGCAGGGCCAGTGCCGACGCCTTCTTGCCCTCGGCGAGAGCCGTCAGCGGGAACACCCCGTCCCCGGCGGTGACCAGCACGTCGTACCGCTCGCTCATGCCCAGCAGCAGGGCGTCCGTCGTGGTGTGCCGGACCGGGTAGCCGTCGGTGTGGGTGATGGTCATTTGGTGGCCGCCGAGCGCGACACGGAAAGCGGTGTCACCGCCCGCGTTGATGATGCGCAGCCGGATCCGGTCACCGGGCTTGGCGGTGAAGGAGCTGGGGTCCTTCGGGATGCGGCCGTTGATCAGGTAGTACGGGTAGGCGACATCACCCCCGTGGCTCTTGAGGAGTTTGCTGAAGGAATCCTTCGTGATCCGTGAAGGGCCGGAGCGGCCCTTGGTCAACTTGGGGGAGCCCCCGTGCCCGGCGTGGCCCGAATCGCTTTCGCCGGTACGGCCCGACCCGTGGTCCATGCCGCCCCTGCCCCCGCTGAGCTCGTAGAGCACCCCGTCCGGCGTGGAGCCGTCCACGCCGTCGACCCAGTCGTCGAGGACGACGACCCACTCCTTGTCGTACTTGAGGGGCTCCTTGGGGTCGTCGACGATCAGCGGCGCGTACAGACCGCGGTCCTGCTGGACGCCCGTGTGCGGATGGAACCAGTACGTTCCCGGGTGGGGCACCTTGAAGCGGTACGCGTATTCGGCGCCCTGCTTGATGGGCGGCTGGGTCAGGTCGGGTACGCCGTCCATGTCGTTGCGCACATTGAGCCCGTGCCAGTGCAGGCTGGTCGTCGCCGGAAGGTGGTTGGCGAGGGTGAGCGCCAGGGTGTCGCCGACTGCGACCCGGAGTTCCTTGCCCGGCAGCCGGGCGTCGTACGCCCAGGAGCCGACGACGAGCCCGCCGCCCAGGTCGAGGCGGGACGGGGTGGCGGTGAGGTGGATCTTGTGTACGGGGCCGGAGCCTCGCCCGGCCTCGGCCGCGGCGACCTCCGCCCCATCGGGGGAGACGTACTCGCCCTGGGCCTTCCCGCGGGGGGCGGTCCCGTGGTTCGCACCGCCATGGCTCGTGCCGTCGGCGTTCGCGCCGCCGGCTTTCGTGCCGCTGCGGCCTGTGTCGGATTCGCCGGAGCAGGCGGCCAGGACTGCCGTACCGGCAGTGGCGACAGCGGCGCCGAGTACGGCGCGTCGGTTGGGTGGAGTGTGCATGACGGAAGCACCTCGGGGTGTTGTCGGTATTTCGGTCTGCTGGGGGAGGGGGATGCACCCCTCCTATATGCACAGCACCGGAAACGAAGCGAGATGGGCCCGGCCCGGCAGGGAAACCGGCTCTGCGGCCTGCGGCACCCGCGTGACGACACCCCTGAGGAAGTGAGCGATCCCGATGAGCAGCACAACGAACAGCAACAACTGTCCGTCTGTCGCACACCTACTCAGAGTCATGGGGAGCACCCTACCCCCGCACCGTATGTATGGCGCGCAAAAACGTATCGCCGCAGCTATGGAGGGCCCGGCGGCGCGTACGCACAGCGGCTCGGCCCCCTCGTGGGTGAGGGGTGCCGAGCCAGTGGGCTGTGTGTGCGCGAGCCGGTCAGCTGCGGGCGCAGACCTTCCTTCTCCAGCCAGCCGGCGATCTGCTCATCGGCGAGGTGCTGGGCCACATCAGCTTCACTGCTCCTCGGCCCCTCGTGCCGCCAGCATCCGGGCCATCATGTCCAGCTCGGACTGCTGGGCCTCGACCATTCCCTGGGCCAGTCGCTTCTCCACCTTGACCGTGCACAGCCGGGCGCAGCCGCGGGCCATGTCGATGCCGCCCCTGTGGTGTTCGGTCATCAGCTGGAGGTACAGGATCTCGGCCTCTTCGCCGTCCGCCCTGCGGAGCCGGTCCAGCTCGGTCCTGGTGGCCATACCGGGCATGAGGGAGCCGTCATGGGCCTGGTATCCGGCCCCCATGCCCGCCATTCCGTCCATGCCGTCCATCGTGTGTCCCTCGTGCCCGGCCGCCATCCAGGCCATCGGCTGCCCGACGGCCGCCTTCGGCAGCTCCCACAGGTCCAGCCAACCGAGCATCATGCCGCGCTGGTTGGCCTGCGTATTGGCGATGTCGTACGCGAGACGGCGTACCTCCTCGTTCTCCGTACGGTCACGCACGATGAAGGACATCTCGACGGCCTGCTGATGGTGGACCGCCATGTCGCGGGCGAAACCGGCGTCCGCCGAATCCACGGCGGGTGCGCGTGGGGTGGGGGCGGCGGCGTGGTCCGCACGGTCGTCCCGCGCGGAGGCGACCGTCGCCACCCCCGCGAACAGCAGCGCGAGCACGACGGCGGAGCCCGCCACCCACTGGATGCGCCGGTCGCGTTCCACCGTGGTCACTGGGCCCCCGTTCCGCCCGTGCACGCCGCACCGGGCTCGGGCGTCTGCGGCCCCTGGACGAACTTGGCGAAGAACTGGTCGACCCGTCGGTCGTCGGCGCTGTCCACCGTCACCTGATGGCCCCAGGCACTCAGCATGATCGTCCCGGCCTGGCCCTCGTACGGGCTCATCAGCGAGTACGGTGTCCTGCCGACCCGCTCGGCGAGCTTCGCCACATCGGCGTCCGGGGCCTTGTCCGTGTACGTCACCCACACCGATCCGTGCTCCAGCGAGTGCACGGCATTCATGTCGGGGATCGACTTCTTGTACACCTCGCCGTCGCAGTTCATCCACACGGGGCTGTGGTCACCGCCGACCGGGGGCTTCATCGGGTACGTCACGGTCTCGGTGACGTGGTTGCGGGTCAGCTTCTTCGCATCCCATGTCTTCAGCCCCTCGATCGGCTCGGCGGCGAGCTTCTTCTGCTCCGCCGCGGACGGCTTGGCGTCCTCCGCCTGAGCGGCCTGCTTCTTCTCCGATGCCTCGGACTTGTCCAGCACCATGTACGAGCCGAAACCGACCAGGCCCGCGACGACGAGGACGCTCAGGCTTATGGCCAGGACACGGTTGCGTCGCTCCCGTGCGCGGTCGGCGTTGCGCATCTGCTCCATGCGGGTCCTGCGGTCCAAGCTCATGTCGTCAGGTCCTTCTGCGAAGGGGGCGGGGAGGGACAACAAGACCGACCGGCACATGGGGGGCGGCGTCGCCCCGCATGTGATGGTCGGCCCAAGCAGGTCGGTGAATCCGGTGCGTACCGGACAGTTGCGAGGCCGCTCCACCCCGTGCGCACCATGGGCGCCGATCGTAGTGGGTGGCCGGGTGCTCCACGTCACGTCGTGTGCGTAATCTGGGTGAAATCCCGGGTCGTGATACTGGAGCTTCTCCCCTATCCCGGGCGGTGGTGCACAAACCGTCTGAACTGCAAGGATGTGGCTATGGACAAGCAGCAGGAATTCGTCCTCAGAACGCTTGAGGAGCGCGACATCCGCTTCGTACGGCTGTGGTTCACCGATGTCCTCGGCTACCTCAAATCCGTTGCCGTGGCCCCCGCCGAGCTGGAGCAGGCGTTTGACGAGGGCATCGGCTTCGACGGCTCGGCCATCGAGGGCTTTGCCCGGGTGTACGAGTCCGACATGATCGCCAAGCCGGACCCGGGTACGTTCCAGATCCTGCCGTGGCGCGCGGAGGCTCCCGGCACGGCCCGGATGTTCTGCGACATCCTGATGCCCGACGGCTCGCCGTCCTTCGCGGACCCGCGTTATGTCCTCAAGCGCATCCTCGCCAAGACCTCCGACCTGGGCTTCACCTTCTACACCCACCCGGAGATCGAGTTCTTCCTGCTGAAGAACAAGCCGGTCGACGGCAGCCGCCCCACCCCCGCCGACAGTTCCGGCTACTTCGACCACACCCCGCAGAACGTCGGCATGGACTTCCGCCGCCAGGCGATCACCATGCTCGAATCCATGGGCATCTCGGTCGAGTTCAGCCACCACGAGGGCGCCCCCGGCCAGCAGGAGATCGACCTGCGATACGCGGACGCGCTCTCCACCGCCGACAACATCATGACGTTCCGTCTGGTGATGAAGCAGGTCGCGCTGGAGCAGGGCGTGCAGGCGACGTTCATGCCGAAACCGTTCTCCGAGTACCCCGGCTCCGGCATGCACACCCACCTCTCCCTCTTCGAGGGCGACCGCAACGCCTTCTACGAGTCGGGCGCCGAGTACCAGCTGTCCAAGGTCGGCCGCTCCTTCATCGCCGGTCTGCTCACCCACGCCGCGGAGATCTCCGCCGTGACGAACCAGTGGGTCAACTCCTACAAGCGCATCTGGGGCGGCTCCTCCCGAGCAGCAGGCGCCGGCGGCGAGGCCCCCTCGTACATCTGCTGGGGCCACAACAACCGCTCCGCGCTCATCCGCGTCCCGATGTACAAGCCCGGCAAGACCGGCTCCGCCCGCGTCGAGGTCCGCTCCATCGATTCCGGCGCCAATCCCTACCTGACGTACGCGGTGCTGCTCGCCGCGGGCCTCAAGGGCATAGAGGGCGGCTACGAACTCCCGGCCGGCGCCGACGACGACGTCTGGGCACTGTCCGACGCGGAGCGCCGCGCGATGGGCATCGAGCCCCTGCCGCAGAACCTCGGCGAGGCGATCTCGCTGATGGAGAGGAGCGAACTGGTCGCCGAGACGCTGGGCGAGCACGTCTTCGACTTCTTTCTGCGCAACAAGAAGCAGGAGTGGGAGGCGTACCGCAGCGAGGTCACGGCCTTCGAGCTGAAGAACCTGCTGCCGGTGCTGTAGGCGCGGCGCAGCTGCTACGAATTCATCGGTGCGGGGCCTAGGCTCGGACGCTGGAAGGTGTGCGGGCGGCGAGCAGGAGAGCACGGAATGACGACGGTGCCGGGGCGCAGGAGCAGTACATTCACCCGACTGCTGCGGCACGGCTTCACCGATCCCTCAGCCGCCGAGCGGCTTCTCGACCTGCCCGAGCTGTCGTCCGTACGCTCCGATCCGGTGCTTCTCGACGCCCTCGGGGCCACCGCCGACCCCGATCTGGCACTGCGTGGCGTCGTCCGGCTGGTGGAGGCCGAGGAGCCGGACGAGCGGCAGATCTTCCTGGACACCCTCGTCACCGCCAAACCGCTGCGGGACCGGCTGCTCGGGGTGCTGGGGGCGTCCGAGGCGCTCGGGGACCATCTCGCCCGCCACCCCCGTGACTGGCATGCGCTCGTCACCTACGAGGCAACCGATCTGCACCCCGGTGTGGCCGAATTCGAGCAGGGGCTCGCCGGGGCCAACGACCCCGACTCGCTGCGCGTCGCCTACCGCCGCTGCCTGCTGGCCATAGCGGCCCGCGATGTGTGCGGCACGACGGACGTCGCCGAGGCCGCCGCCGAACTGGCCGATCTGGCCACGGCGACCCTGCGGGCGGCACTCGCCATCGCCCGTACCGCCGCACCCTCCGACGCCGCCCAGTGCCGGCTCGCCGTCATCGCGATGGGCAAGTGCGGTGGGCATGAGCTGAACTATGTCTCCGACGTCGACGTCATCTTCGTCGCGGAACCGGCCGACGGCTACGAGGAGAGCGCAGCCGTACAGGCCGCCACCCGACTGGCCGCGCACATGATGCGGATCTGCTCCGACACGACCGTCGAGGGCACCATCTGGCCCGTCGACGCCAACCTCCGCCCCGAAGGCCGCAACGGGCCCCTCGTGCGGACGCTTTCCTCGCACCTCGCGTACTACCAGCGCTGGGCCAAGACCTGGGAGTTCCAGGCGCTCCTCAAGGCCCGGCCGGTGGCCGGCGACCCCGAACTGGGTGCGGAGTACGTCGAGGCCGTCTCGCCGCTCGTATGGCAGGCCGCGGACCGCGAGAACTTCGTCGCCGATGTACAGAAGATGCGCCGCCGAGTCGTCGACAACATCCCCGCCGACCGCATCGACCGCGAGATCAAGCTCGGTCCCGGCGGGCTGCGGGACGTCGAATTCGCCGTACAGCTGCTCCAGCTGGTGCACGGCCGCAGCGACGCCACCCTGCACAGCGGCGCCACCCTGGAGGCCCTGCGGGCGCTCGCCGCGGGCGGCTATGTGGGGCGGGTGGACGCCGCGCAACTGGACGACGCGTACCGCTTCCTGCGCGCCATGGAACACCGCATCCAGCTCTACCGGCTGCGCCGCACCCATCTGGTCCCGGAGGACGAGCCGGATCTGCGGCGGCTCGGGCGCTCCCTCGGGATGCGTACGGACCCGATCACCGAGCTCAACCAGGCGTGGAAGCGGCACACCTCCGTGGTGCGGCGGCTGCACGAGAAGCTGTTCTACCGGCCGCTGCTCGACGCCGTCGCCCAGCTCGCGCCCGGTGAGTCCCGGCTCAGCGCGAAGGCGGCCAAGCACCGGCTCGAAGCCCTCGGATACGCCGACCCGGCCGCCGCGCTCCGGCACCTGGAGGCGCTGTCGTCCGGGGTGTCCCGCAAGGCCGCCATCCAGCGCACCCTGCTTCCGGTGCTGCTCGGCTGGTTCGCGGACTCCGCCGATCCGGACGCCGGGCTGCTCGGTTTCCGCAAGGTGTCCGACGCACTCGGCAAGACCCCCTGGTACCTGCGGCTGCTGCGGGACGAGGGTGCGGCCGCGGAGAACCTCGCCCGGGTGCTCTCGGCCGGCCGGCTCGCCCCCGACCTGCTCCTTCGTGCGCCCGAAGCGGTGGCGATCCTGGGCGATCCACAGGGGCTGAAGCCGCGCAGTCGGGAGCACTTGGAGCAGGAGGTACTGGCCGCGGTGGGGCGTGCGGAGGGTGCCGAATCCGCCGTCGCCGCGGTCCGCGGGGTGCGTCGGCGCGAGCTGTTCCGGACCACGGCCGCGGACCTCATCGGCTCGTACGGTACGGAGGAGCGCCCCGCCGAGGAGGATCCCGGGGCCCTTGTCGACCGGGTCGGCAACGCCGTCACCGATCTCAACGCCGTCACGATCGCGGGCGCCCTGCGCGCCGCCGTACGCGAACAGTGGGGGGACACCCTCCCCACCCGGTTCGCGGTCATCGGCATGGGCCGTTTCGGCGGACACGAGCTCGGATACGGCTCCGACGCCGATGTGCTGTTCGTCCACTCGCCGCGCGAGGGCGTCGACGAGCAGGAGGCGGGCCGGGCCGCGAATCAGGTGGTATCCGAGATGCGGAGACTGCTGCAACTGCCCACCACCGACCCGCCGTTGATCATCGATGCGGATCTGCGACCGGAGGGCAAGAGCGGGCCGTTGGTACGTACGCTGGGGTCGTACGAGGCCTACTACCGGCGGTGGTCTCTGGTCTGGGAGAGCCAGGCGCTGCTGCGCGCCGAGCCGATGGCCGGTGACGAGGAACTCGGCCGTGACTTCATCGAGTTGATCGATCCGCTGCGCTACCCGATGGAGGGTCTCGGGGAGGACGCGGTCCGCGAGATCCGGCGTTTGAAGGCCCGGATGGAGTCCGAACGGCTGCCGCGCGGCGCGGACCCGACGCTCCACACCAAGCTGGGGCGGGGCGGGCTGAGCGATGTCGAGTGGACGGTCCAGCTGATGCAGATGCAGCACGGCTGGGTGGAACCGGGACTGCGGACGACCCGTACCCGCGAGGCGCTGGCCGCGGCGTGCGCGGCGGAGCTGATCTCGGGCGAGGACGCCCAGACGCTGGACGAGGCCTGGGTGCTGGCGACACGGGTCCGCAATGCGGTGATGCTGGTGAGAGGCCGGCCGGGCGACACGTTTCCGTCGGGGCCGCGTGAACTCACCGCGGTGGGGCGGTACTTGGGGTACGAGCCGGGGCATGTCGGGGACATGCTGGATGACTACCGGCGGATTACGCGGCGGGCGCGCGCGGTGGTGGAGGAGCGGTTCTACGGTGCGTGAGGGGCGCGGCGCCCAGGCGCAGGGCCTCATTCGGGGCTCCGGCCCCCGGGGCCCCGGGGGCCGATCGCCGGACGCAGCGGGCCAGCCGGCCCGGTCGAGCCTGTCAGGCGATCGAGGGCGAAGCCCTCAGCGGCGCGCCGTCACGTCCGTCGCGGGGCGGTCGGCACGGATCGGTGCGTCCGTGGACAGACTGGCCGGCCGCGACCTCCTCCGCGGCAGCGGCACCCGCTTCGGGAGGCGGTGTGGCAGCGAGCCGTACCAGGCGTACGAGACCGCGTAACCGAAGGCCAGACACATCACGCCACCCAGCGCGTCCAGCCAGAAGTGGTTGGCGGTCGCCACGATCACGAACAGGGTGACCGTCGGGTAGAGCAGGCCCAGGATGCGTGCCCAGGGGGCGGAGGCCAGCCCGAAGACGGTCAGGCCGCACCAGAGCGACCAGCCGATGTGTATCGAGGGCATCGCCGCGTACTGGTTCGACATGTTCTTGAAGTTGCCCGAGGCCATCGAACCCCAGGTCTGATGCACCAGGACGGTGTCGATGAAGTGGCCGCCGTTCATCAGGCGCGGCGGTGCCAGTGGATACAGGTAGTAGCCGAGCAGTGCCGCGGCCGTGGTCGCGAACAGGGCCAGACGGGCCGCCGCGTAACGGCCGGGGTGGCGGTGGAACAGCCACACCAGTACACAGACGGTGACGATGAAGTGCAGTGTCGCGTAGTAGTAGTTCATCGACACGATCAGCCATGTCACGGAATTCACCGCATGGTTGACCGTTCGCTCCACTGCGATGCCCAGATGTGTCTCGGCCGACCAGATCCAGTCGGCATTGTGCAGGGCCTCGGCCTTCTGCTCAGGGACGGCGTTGCGCACCAGTGAGTACACCCAGTAACTGGCTGCAATCAGCAGGATTTCGAACCAGATGCGCGGCCGGCGAGGGGATCGCAGGGAACGCAGTCTCGCCAGGCCGCTGTTGCGCCGCCCGGCGTTCGCCGCAGGGGCCGCGTCGTCCACGATGGGTGACGGGGTGGTCTCCGACCGGCCTTCCTGTAAGAAGCTGTTGTCCAACCCCCGCTGGATCAGCTCGGGGCGTCTGGTGCGGTCGATCGCAAGGCGCCGGAGTGCCCTCATAGCGGAGCTATTAGGGCATTTCGGCAACGCAGTGAGCGGCCGTGCCAGACGTTCCGAGCCCAGCGGGGGTTGGACAACAGCTTCTAACGTCACGCTCAATTCACCCATAGGCACAGAGTCTGCCAGAAATGTATCCTCCGCCCGATCATCCTCCGATCGGGTTGGGGCTGCGCATCTGCCTGCTGCGACTGCGTGCCGGACGCCCTAGGAGCGGGCGTGCGGTCCTGGGACGGTTCCGGCGGCGGAGGCCGGAGCGGGTCCGGGACCCGCGGCCGTTGAACCGCGAACAACCAGTTCGGGCATGAAGACGAACTCGCTGTGCGGAGCGGGTGTGCCGCCGATCTCCTCGAGGAGGGTACGCACCGCGGCCTGCCCCATCGCCGTCACCGGCTGACGGATCGTCGTCAGTGGCGGGTCGGTGAACGCTATGAGCGGCGAGTCGTCGAAACCGACCACCGACAGATCGTGCGGCACGTCCATCGACAGTCGGCGGGCGGCCCTGATCGCGCCGAGCGCCATCATGTCGCTCGCGCATACCACGGCCGTGCAACCCCGCTCCATCAGCGCCGCCGCGGCGGCCTGCCCGCCCTCCAGGGTGAACAGCGAGTGCTGGATCAGCTCCTCCACCTCGTCCGGGGCGAGATTCAACTGCTCCTGCACGGTGGAACGGAACCCCTCGATCTTGCGCAGGACCGGCACGAACCGCTTGGGCCCGACTGCCAGCCCGATCCGCTGATGGCCCAGCGACACGAGGTGCGTCACCGCGAGCCGCATCGCGGCCCGGTCGTCCGGCGAGATGAACGGCGCCCGGACCTTGGGTGAGAAGCCGTTGACCAGGACGAACGGGACACCCTGGGCGCGCAGTTGTTCGTAGCGCTGCATATCGGCCGAAGTGTCGGCGTGCAGCCCGGAGACGAAGATGATGCCTGAGACGCCGCGGTCGACCAGCATCTCGGTCAGCTCGTCCTCGGTGGAGCCGCCGGGGGTCTGAGTCGCCAGCACGGGGGTATAGCCCTGCCGGGTCAGCGCCTGGCCGATGACTTGGGCCAGCGCCGGAAAGATGGGGTTCTCCAGCTCGGGCGTGATCAGCCCGACCAGTCCCGCGCTGCGCCTGCGCAGCCGTACCGGCCGTTCGTAGCCGAGAACGTCGAGCGCGGCGAGAACGGATTCACGGGTGGCCGCTGCGACGCCGGGCTTGCCGTTCAGTACACGGCTGACCGTCGCCTCGCTGACCCCCGCCTGAGTTGCGATATCGGCAAGCCGTGCGGTCATGGAAGTGGACTGTACCGGGCGTATGTCGGATTGCCCACCATCCGCAGGAATCGGACGACCGTACCCGCGGGGTGGTCCGGGGTGGCATCGCGGCAACATCTTGCAAAGTCTTGCGAGCCCGGATTGTGGACCGAAGTCAGATCGTCGCACGATGAAATCGTGTGCTGTGGCCCGTCACTGTCAAGGATTAGCGGCTCGCGTCAAGAGGCTTGACGGCAACCGTGAGGACACGCGAATGTAACGATCGTCAATGCTTGCAGAAATCGTCCGCAAGCTCTTTCGGTGTTCTTTCATCCTTGTTACGTTCCACGTCGACCCGGCGCCGCGACGGAGCGGTACGGCAGTTGAAGGAGTTCAGATGCGACGTGGCATAACGGCCACCGCCCTGGTCGCGGCCCTGGCGCTCGCGGCGACGGCCTGCGGCAGCGAGTCCGACGGCACGAGCAAGAGCTCGGGCGAGCTCTCCGGCACGGTGACGTGGTGGGACACCTCCACCGCCGGCAGTGAGGACAAGGTCTTCAAGAAGATCGCTGAGGACTTCACCAAGCAGCACCCGAAGGTCCGCATCAAGTACGTCAACGTGCCCTTCGGTGACGCGCAGAACAAGTTCAAGAACGCGGCCCAGTCCGGCTCCGACGCCCCCGACGTCATCCGCTCCGAGGTCGCCTGGACCCCCGAGTTCGCGGACCTCGGCTACCTGGCCCCGCTCGACGGCACACCCGCCCTGCACAAGCCGGACGACTTCCTGAAGCAGGCCGCCGCGTCCACCGAGTACAACGGCAAGACGTACGCGGTTCCGCAGGTCATCGACTCCATGGGCATCTTCTACAACAAGAAGATCTTCAAGGAGGCCGGTGTCGAGGTCCCCAGGACCGTCGACGAACTGAAGACCGTCTCCAAGAGAATCAAGGACAAAACCGGCAAGACCGGCATGTACCTGCGCGGCGATGACGCGTACTGGTTCCTCTCCTTCCTCTACGGCGAGGGCGGCGACATGGTCGACGCCTCCATCAAGTCCGTCACGATCGACAACCCCGAGGGCGTCAAGGCGATGAAGGTCGTCAAGGACCTCGTCGACTCCGGTGCCGCCAAGACCGATGCCACGGACGGCTGGGAGAACATGCAGGCGTCCTTCAAGGACGGCAAGGTCGCCATGATGATCAATGGCCCGTGGGCCGTCGCCGACACCTACGCCGGCAAGGAGTTCAAGGACAAGGCCAACCTGGGTATCGCCCCGGTCCCGGCCGGCTCGGCCGCGCAGGGCGCCCCGCAGGGCGGTCACAACCTGGCCGTCTACGCGGGCTCGAAGAACCTCGACGCCTCCTACGCGTTCGTCGACTACATGACGTCCGCCGACACCCAGGCCAAGGTCACCAAGGAGCTGAGCCTCCTGCCGACACGCACTTCCGCCTACGCGAAGCAGGACGTCGTCGACAACGAGATCGTCGGCTTCTTCAAGCCCGTCATCGATACCGCCGTCGAACGCCCCTGGATCCCTGAGACCGGCAGCCTCTTCGCGCCGCTCGTCACCGAGTACACCAAGGTCCTGACCAGCCAGACCACGCCGGAGAAGGCCGTCAAGACGACCGGTGACTCCTACCGCAAGCTCCTCAAGGGCTGGAAGTAACAGGAAGGCAGGCCGACTGATGGCCGTCCACACCAGCCGGTCGGTGGCGAAGGGCGCGGGCGACGACATCGCCCGCGGCCGGAGCCGCGGTACTGGCAACCCCCCACCGCCGAGCAGGGTCCGGCGGGCTCTGTCGACGCACTGGTACGCCTGGACCATGGTCGCCCCGGTCGTGGTCGTGATCGGCGTGATCATCGGCTATCCGCTGGTCCGCGGCATCTACCTGTCGATGACCGATGCCAATGAGCGCAACGTCGAGCGGTCCATCGGTGTCAACCACATGCCCGCCACATACGAGTTCGTGGGCCTGGACAACTACGCCGACGCACTCACCGGTGATCAGTTCCTCGGCACACTCGGGTGGACCCTGGTGTGGACGGTCTCCTGTGTGGCCATCACCTTCTGTCTCGGCATGGCCCTCGCCAACATCCTCAACCGCCGTATCGCCGGACGCTCCGCGTACCGGATGGCGCTCATCCTGCCCTGGGCCATCCCCGGCTTCGTCTCCGTCTTCGCCTGGCGCTTCCTCTACAACGAGGACCGCGGGCTGCTCAACAAGATCCTCTCCGGCGGCGGAATCGACGGCATTCCGTGGCTGAACGACCCCACCTGGGCGAAGTTCTCCGTCATCGCCGTCAACGTCTGGCTCGGCGTGCCGTTCATGCTGGTCGCCCTGCTCGGCGGACTGCAGTCGATCCCCAGCGAGCAGTACGAGGCCGCGGAGATGGACGGCGCCACCGCCTGGCAGCGGTTTTGCCACATCACACTGCCCGGACTGCGGCCGGTTTCCAGCACGGTGATCCTGCTCTCCACCATCTGGACCTTCAACATGTTCCCGGTGATCTTCCTGCTGACCCGCGGCGGACCTGGTGAAGCCACCCAGATTCTGGTCACTCAGGCGTACAAGTTCTCCTTCGAGATCAGCCCGCGCGACTTCGCGCAGTCCTCCACCTGGGGCGTGCTGATCCTCGTACTCCTGCTGATCTTCGCCGCCGTGTACCGGCGAGTCCTCCGCACACAGGGAGACGACTGGTGACCACTGCCCCCGCAACCACCGCCCCGGCGGCCGCCGCACGGCACTCCGTGCGCAAGGTCAGGCTGCGCGGCGAGCGTTCGCCGATCGCCTCCGTCGGGCTGCACCTCACGCTCATCGTCGCGTCCGTGATCGCCGTCTTCCCCGTGCTGTGGGTCCTGCTCACCTCGCTGAAGCCCGCCGCGTACGCAACCACCACGGACTTCTTCAAAGAGACGACCTTCGAGAACTACGCGAACCTGATCCAGAACACGAAGTTCCTCACCTGGTTCGGTAACTCCCTGCTCATCGCCGGGCTCACCACGCTTCTTGGCGTCATCGTCTCCGCCTCCACGGGCTACGCCGTCAGCCGCTTCCGCTTCCCCGGCAAGCGCGGGCTGATGTGGACGCTGCTGATCACGCAGATGTTCCCGGTCGCCGTCCTCATCGTGCCGATCTACAACATCATGTCGGGCATGGGGCTGCTGAATCAGCCCGCCGGCCTCGTCATCACCTACCTCACCATCTCGGTGCCGTTCTGTGCCTGGATGATGAAGGGCTTCTTCGACACCATCCCGCGCGAGATCGACGAGTCCGGGCAGGTCGACGGCCTCACCCCGTTCGGCACGTTCTGGCGGCTCGTCCTGCCGCTCGCCAAGCCCGGCCTCGCCGTCACCGCGTTCTACTCCTTCATCACCGCGTGGGGCGAAGTGGCGTACGCCTCCGCCTTCATGGTCGGCGAGGACAACCTCACCCTCGCAGGCGGACTGCAGCTCTTCGTCAACCAGTACGGAGCGCAGTGGGGGCCGATGACCGCCGCGTCCGTGCTCATCGCGATACCCGCGGCCCTGGTCTTCCTCTTCGCCCAGCGCCATCTGGTCACCGGCATGTCCGCCGGAGCCGTCAAGGGCTGAGTACCTGTCGCAGCACGCCCCGTACGACCCGCACGCACCAAGTCACGGCGTCGCCGGTGTCCCGACCCGGTACCGGCGACGCTCCCCACCCAGACACCTCAGGGACGACATGACCCAGCACCTCGCTGCCCCCTCCACCGGCACGTCCGACGACGCTCCGGCCCACCAGACCGGCTGGTGGCAGGACGCGGTGATCTACCAGGTCTATCCACGGAGCTTCGCCGACGGTAACGGCGACGGCATGGGCGACCTCGCAGGCGTACGCGGCAGACTCCCGTACCTCAAGGACCTCGGGGTGGACGCGGTCTGGCTCAGCCCGTTCTACGCGTCCCCGCAGGCCGACGCGGGCTACGATGTCGCCGACTACCGCGCCATCGACCCGATGTTCGGCACCCTGCTGGACGCCGACGAGCTGATCCGGGACGCCCACGACCTGGGCCTGCGGATCATCGTGGACCTGGTGCCCAACCACTCCTCCGACCAGCACGAGTGGTTCAAGCGCGCCCTGGCCGAGGGCCCCGGCTCCGCGCTGCGCGAGCGCTACCACTTCCGCCCCGGCAAGGGCGCGGGCGGCGAACTCCCGCCAAACGACTGGGAGTCCATCTTCGGCGGCCCCGCCTGGACCCGGACCACCGACCCGGACGGCACCCCGGGCGACTGGTACCTCCACCTCTTCGCACCCGAGCAGCCCGACTTCAACTGGGAACACCCGGCCGTCGCCGACGAGTTCCGCTCGATCCTGCGCTTCTGGCTCGACATGGGCGTAGACGGCTTCCGGGTCGACGTCGCCCACGGCCTCGTCAAGGCCGAGGGCCTGCCCGACCTCGGCTCCCATGACCAGCTCAAGCTGCTCGGCAACGACGTCATGCCGTTCTTCGACCAGGACGGGGTCCACGAGATCTACCGCTCCTGGCGAACCATCCTCGACGAGTACCCCGTGAAGAAGGGGCCCGAAGGGCTTTCGTGGGGAGGGCGGTGGTGGGCGACGGGGAAGAAGGGGCCCGAAGGGCCTTCGTTGGAAGGGCGGTGGTGGGCGACGGGTGGGCGGATCCTCGTCGCCGAGGCATGGACCCCCACCGTCGAGCGCACCGCCAACTATGTGCGCCCCGACGAGATGCACCAGGCGTTCAACTTCCAGTACCTGTCCACCGCCTGGGACGCCGCCGAGCTGCGCAAGGTCATCGACGTCTCGCTCGACGCGATGCGTCCGGTCGGCGCCCCCACCACCTGGGTGCTTTCCAACCACGATGTGACCCGGCACACCACCCGGTTCGCCAACCCGCCCGGTCTCGGAACCCAGATCCGTAGCGCCGGCGACCGCGAGCTGGGCCTGCGCCGGGCCCGCGCCGCCACCCTGCTGATGCTGGCACTGCCCGGTTCCGCGTACATCTACCAGGGCGAGGAGCTCGGCCTGCCCGACGTCACCGATCTGCCCGACGAGGTCCGCCAGGACCCGTCGTTCTTCCGCGCGGAGGGCCAGGACGGCTTCCGTGACGGCTGCCGGGTACCGATCCCGTGGACCCGCGACGGCAGCAGTTACGGTTTCGGCAGCGGCGGCAGCTGGTTGCCCCAGCCCGACAGCTGGGGCGGGTTGAGCGTCGAGGCGCAGACCGGCGATGCCGACTCCACGTTGGAGCTGTACCGGGCCGCGATCGCCGCCCGCCGGGTGCACCCGGGGCTCGGCGCCGGCACCGCGGTGGAGTGGCTCCAGGCCCCCGAGGGTCTGCTGGTCTTCGCCCGCCCCGGCTTCGTCTGCACCGTCAACGCGACAGGCCGTCCGGTACGCATCCCCGTACACGGCACCGTCCTGCTGTCCAGCACCCCGGTCGCCGACGAGGGCGCCGAGATCGAACTGCCGGCGGACACCACGGTGTGGTGGACGGTGTGACCGTCCCCCTGTCCAGGGCCTCCCTTCCGGATCAGGCCGGCAAGATCCGGAAGGGAGGCCCTGGGACCGGTGGTGCGCCGAGGCTCTCGGACATCGCCGGCCAGGCAGCGGTCAGTGAGGCGACCGTCAGCCGCGTGCTCAACGGGAAACCGGGCGTCGCGGACACCACGCGTAAGCGAGTGCTCGCGGCGCTGGACATCCTGGGCTACGAACGCCCCGTACGGCTGCGCCGGCGCAGCGCCGGGCTGATCGGACTGGTGACGCCCGAGCTCACCAACCCGATCTTCCCGGCGTTCGCGCAGTCCGTCGAACAGGTACTGGCCGGGCACGGCTACACCCCGGTGCTCTGCACCCAGACACCCGGCGGCGCCACCGAGGACGAGCTCGTCGAGCAGCTCGTCGAACGCGGCGTCGGCGGCATCGTCTTCCTCTCCGGGCTACATGCCGACCTGTCGGCCGACCCGGCCCGGTACGCCGCGCTCACCGAACGCGGCGTACCCTTCGTCCTGATCAACGGCTACAACGAACGGATCAGCGCCCCGTTCGTCTCGCCCGACGACTGTGCCGCCGTACGGATGGCGGTCGGGCACCTCGTCGATCTCGGCCACCGCAGGGTTGGCCTGGCCACCGGGCCGCACCGCTATGTGCCGTCCCGCCGCAAGCGGGAGGGCTACATCGAGGCCGCCGTGAACCTGCTTGGCCTGGACCGCGCCGAGGCCGAACTCCTCGTCGTCTCCGCGCTGTTCAGCGTCGAGGGCGGTCAGGTCGCCGCCGGGCCGCTGCTCGACCAGGGGTGCACGGGCATTGTCTGCGGTAGCGACCTGATGGCGCTGGGCGTGGTGCGTGCGGCCCGGGAGCGCGGGCTCGACGTGCCGCGCGATGTGTCGGTGGTGGGCTTCGACGACTCGCAGCTGATCGCGTTCACCGATCCGCCGCTGACGACGGTGCGTCAGCCTGTACAGGCGATGGCGGCGGCCGCGGTGGGCGCTCTGCTGGAGGAGATCGGCGGCAGCCCCGTGCAGCGTACGGAGTATGTGTTCCGGCCGGAGCTGGTGGTACGGGGATCGACCGCGGCGGCGGTGCGCAGCGCCTGACGCCGGGCGGCCTCCGCCGCTGCGCTGCTACGGGGTCTCGCCCGGTCGCCGTACGGTGTCACGCACGATCACCGGTCGATGGACCGGGGCCCGGGGTCCGGGGTCCGAGGCGGAGGCTCGGCCCGTTGCCCCCGAGAACGGTCACTATCGCGTACGCGACTGGGGCGGGTCGCTATAGGTCCGAGCCTGCGCCCGCCACACGGACGCGTATGCGCCCTGTTCCTCCAGGAGACCTTCATGCGTGCCCTCCTCCCAGAAGGAGGCCGCTATCCAGGAATCAGTCGGTCGCCAGCGTGTCGGTTAGTCGGGTCGCCCAGGGTTGAGATTCCCCTGGGCGACCCGACTACTAATCAAAGATCAGGCCTTCTTGGTCTCCTAGTAATTGGGCGGGTCGGTGACCTGCGGGGATCTTTCCTGCAGGTCGCTGACCTGGTCTTTAATCGCTTGCTGGCGATGGGGTGCGACGGTCTTGAGTGGGTGTCTTGCGGACTGTGTGCGGACTACTGACTTCTTCTTGCTGGGATCACCCCTCACTTGTTGGGCGAGAGCGGTAGGTTCATGGGCAGCGCACCAAGAGAGCCCTTCTTCCACGGTTGTTTCGCCCATGCAGGGTGGACCTTGAACATGGCGAGCGAGTAGTCACATGTCGGATAGCGAAGCCCGTGAGCAGCACAATCACGGGCCGGGGACGTTTGTGGGTGGAGACGTCAACGGTGACGTGTGGAACATTTGTCTCCGGCCGACAGGGAAGCTCCCTCTAGTATCGGGAGAATCTCCGCATGAGCCTGAACAGGGAGGCGACGAGGTTGATGATTATGAGAGTATTTGGAGTGCTCTCCTCGAAGCTGGACTCCTCGTGGCCTGCTCGGGCGTGGCAGCATTTCGACTAGCACTGGGTTGGCCGTGGCCAGGTGATAGTTCGGTACCCGGGGGTGCGGAGCGCATTCTGGGCAGCGGCTTCCTTCTCTATGCGTTCTTGGCGTGTCTATCCGCCTTCTCTGCTAGGACGGCTCAGGTCTTTGAATTGTGGTCTGGGCAATGTTCTCTCATTGCCAATCAAGGAAAAAGCGGAATCGTGACTTGGTCGGCGGTCCTGATGTCTCGCAGTCTGGGTGCGCTATCAGTGTTCGCGGCCTCTCTAGCGGAGGGGCTTTCCTCTCTCTATGGATGGAGCTCCTTTGGCGGCCGCGTTTTCGTCCGAGCTCAAACGGCCCGTCTGAATGCAGCTTCCAATGTGAAGGCCGCTGTTGATGCAAAAGAAAGACCTCAAAAGGCGTCGTGAGCACTGCTGCCCCATTGCGTTGCTGGAGTGGACTACCGATTAAACAGGTAGAGGGCCGCGATTGCCCCGGCTCCGACTCCCCATAGAAACGAGTGGATCTGCGCCTTCCGGTCAACGATGATCGCTGGTGGGGGCGGTGTGACGAGGCGCTCCATTCGCTCTGCGGCATTGTCTAATATGTCAGAGGTGCGGGATAGGCGATTGTCGTTCTGGAGGCGATCCAACCGTGCGGCAACCTCGGTCAAGGAATCCTTGGCAGCTTCGAATCGCGTAGCGACCTTTTGTAGATTGGTGGTTTCGAATCGAGTGTCGAATTTGCTCAACGAATGTGCCGCCTCGGACAATTGTTGCGCTACGGCAGGATTGATTTTATCGCCAGTGACCGCGAGAGATTGGGCGACGTCTTCGTTGATGTTGCGAGCGGCGTATCCCAGTATGCCGGCGACGTCTTCGTTGATGTTTCTCGCAGCGTATTCCAGTTGTTGGGCGACATCTTCGTTGATGCTTCTGGCTGCTTTGGCCAGGGAGTCCACGATATCCGGGGAAATTACGCCATCTTCGAGGGCTCGGGTTAGCAGTCTAGCCAAGGGGGGGCTCTGCTTGGTCATCTTGACGAGCAGAGACTTGGTATTCGCATCAAGCATCTCAAAGTGAATGCCGCCGTGGTTGTCACCACCGATGAACGTCCCGGACCCATGATTGTGCTGTTCTCGGAGGGAGTTCTGGTCAGAGTTGGACGATTCCACTAGTTGGCGCCGTTGGTCACGGTGATGCCGCCGTGGTTGTCACCACCGATGAAGGTCCCGGATCCGTGGTTGTGCTGGGACCCGATGTTGATTGTTCTTGTGGCCGGCGGAGCGGCAGAGGCCAGGGCCTCAAGGTCCGTCCGCGCGTCCGGGCAGGCAGCAAGAAAGGCAGTCAAGAATCTCGTCCACCGGGCGGTTGCCTCCGCCTCGGTCACGGTGTGTCGCGCCAGCGCGATGGAATCGCCCTCCAACGCCTGCAATGCGTCGGACCGCTGCTCTGCGGTTCCACGCTGGAAGACGGCGTCGAGCCGAGCGCGAAGAGCATCTGCTCGTCCCTGCAGAAGATAAGCGACAACGTTGCTGGCGGCACCCGTAGCGATGGCTACGGCCGCTTCGTCGAACATGCGGACTACCTCCCACGAAGATACTTAGCAGCCGATGGCGGCTCCCGTTGCATCGATGGTCGCGGCTTGAGAACGTGCGTGTGCCTGTTTTTGGGAAACTCGCCGTTCTTGGAGCGTGGTCTGGCTGGAACACACTCCCTCCTCTAGGCTTCCCGTCCGCGTCCAGGGTCGAAGCTTGCGTGGAGAATCCCGAGAACAGTCATATACCGCTGCTACGGCCATGCGCAGCCCGACGTAGCCCGGAGAGCCGGTCGCAGGGCTGAGCGCTTCAGTTGGCAGGCAGAGCAGTTTCGGGAAGCGTGCTGCCCAAGATGCAGAAACACACTGTGGCGTCCACCGAGTGGATCACCGTGGCGTAATCCGCGGTTTGGTGGATCGCCTCGGTGGTGATGTGGATCAGGGTACTACCCACCGAACGCAACCGGGTTGCGGGGAAGCCCGCAACCCCCAGGCAGGGCAGAGGGCTTATGCGCTGCGGTGTGAACTCTGGATGCGTGATCGTGCTTTACCTCTTGGCATGGTTTGAGGTGGCGTCTACAGCAGGTGATCCGCTTTGCCGGCCTTGATGTCCCGGATGAGCGTGCGCAGGGCATCGGCCGAGTCGGTCAGGCATTTGTCCTCCTGGCCGGCGACGGCGATGTAACCGTTGCCGTCGGTGTCGGTGCCGAAGCGGAAGCAGTTGGAACTCTCCGCACAGAAGGGCTCTTCCCACATGATGTCGTGCATGGTGTCGTCTCCCGTCAGGCGGCGGTCAGAGTGAGTATGAAGTCTCGTGACTTGCTGGAGCTGAGGGAAACGCTCTCCATCCAGTCCAGCTGAGAGCGGTACTTGTCCAACTGTGCGGGAGCATGCGTGAACGCCGGGCCGTGAGCTGAGTCGAGCTGCACGGTGTCCAGTTGCGGGACGACCCCCTGCGCGTAGAACAGTGCCTGCCCTGCACCAGGGAACGCTCCTGAGGAGAACGGCACAATCCGCACGTCCACGTTGTCTTGCTCGCTCACATCGCACAGGTGCTCCAACTGGGTGCGCATCACCTTCATTCCGCCGAACTCGATCCGCAGGGCCGCCTCGTGAATGTAGGCGGTGTACGTGATCGGGCGTTCGCGGTGCAACACCTGCTGGCGTTGCATGCGGAGCGCGACACGCAGTTCGACCTCATGGGAGGAGAGAGGCGGCAGGGCCGCGTTGCCTACTGCCCTGACATAGCCGTCGGTCTGGAGCAGTCCGGGCACATGGAGGAAGGCGCCGGTTCGAACGGCAGTCGCGTGCCACTCCAGCTCGGTGATGTCGAGCAGTCCTGCTGACAGTTGGCCCCGGTACGCCTCCCACCAACCCTTCTGCCGACGTTCGGCCATAGCCACGAGAGCCTCGATGTAAGGCTCGTCGCGGCAGTCGTAGTTGAATGCGAGCGTCCGGACTCGCTCAGGCGTAATGACGCGGACCCCGGACTCGATGTTGGAGATCTTCATTCGGTCCAGCCCGAGCAGGCGGGCTGCGAACTCGGTGCTCTCCCCTGCGTCGGATCGCATCTTGCGCAGCTCGGAGCCGAGCCGCTTCTGGCGTTCGGTGGGGATGCTCCGTGGTGGCATGTCGCTTCTCTCTCGGGCGATGTAGAGCCAGTTTGCCTGCTCGATGGACTCCGCGGTCCACGATGGAGGGTAATTGCCATTGCTGGGTGGTAAATGCCACCTCTGATGCTCTACCTTCAGTCATGTGACGCTCACGCACGGCGAGAACGAAGTGCATCACGCGAGCCTGCCCGCATCCTCCTGCCCTGGGAGGGGTGCGCCCGCGTCAGGGAGACGAGCCACTGCCCCGCTGCGTGTCGCAGGCGTCCACGTACGCGCACGGATCACCAATCACCGCACCAGCGAGCGGAGTTGCCATGCCCGAAAACGAACACACCCGTACTGTCCAGGACCGGCCCCATGAACGGTTCGCCCGGCGGGGAGTTCACCCCCGCCGTACCGACTGGAGCCCCGCGCTTCATTCCCGTACCACCGATCGCACCGCTTCTTTCCCTCGCCCTGCGTGCTACTGCTCGGTTCACCCAGTGCCCCCCGCCGCGCCCTGACCTGCGAGAGCCGGGCCCGGAGAGCCTTGCCTACGGGCTCACGCTACCCTCGGCCGTGGCCACGCCGAACCTGGCCGAGGAGGCTGTCGAGGTCATCCTGGACGGGCATCAGGTGCAGGAGGAGGTGATGCTCCCGGCGTTGCTGCTGGTTCACGAACTCGTCTCCTACGCCTGCCGGTTCACGGGAGCCGGTGACCAGATTCATCTCGCGCTGGGCCGGGCGGCGGGCGTGCTCCAGGTCGCGGTGTACGACACGCATGCCGCCCATGCCCATCCCCGGCTCGCTGCCGCGTGCGAGGAACGCCGCCGGGCCGCCCTCGTCGGGGTCCCCGAGCTGGTGGAGAAGTATCTGGGGACCTGGGGCTTCGGGGCGGGGGCTTACCCGCCCGGTGACGGGATGTGCACCTGGGCCACTCTCGTGCACGCACCGCAGGGCCGGGTTGCCTGACTGGACCCGTCCGACCGTGTCCGCCGCGCCGAAGCGGTCGTGGCGGCCACGCGTGATCGTGGCGAAGCCTGCCTGCCCCGTCGTGCCTCGCATCCCGCGTTCCCGTGACCGGACCGGCCTGGCCGACCGGGTGCGTGGGGTCCGGGGGTGCCGGAACCCCGGCCGACCGGACCGGAGTCGGGAGAAAACTAACAGTGCCGCAATGATTTGCGTAAGTCCTTACAGGAGCGGAGCTGCTGGGTTTCTTGGATGTAAGCGGGCGGCGCCCCAGGGGTTGACCGAGGCTGGACAGGCTCGTACGGTCTCCGTCGCGGCAAGGTTTGCATTCTTGCAGCAAGAACCTTCAGGAGCCTTGAAGGCAGGGCGCGTTGCCATGTGAGGCTGCACCGTCACCCGCATTTCCCCCCACAGCAGGAGGAAACATGGCACGCAGACCACTGTCCGCGGCGCTCGCCCTGGCAGCAGGCGTCGCCGCCCTCGTGGCCCCCACCTCGACCGCCCAGGCCGCCGCCCCCGGAGACAAGGACGTCACCGCCGTCCTCTTCGAGTGGAAGTTCGACTCCGTGGCCAGGGCGTGCACGGATTCGCTCGGCCCGGCCGGCTACGGCTACGTGCAGGTCTCGCCGCCCCAGGAGCACATACAGGGCAGCCAGTGGTGGACCTCGTACCAGCCCGTCAGCTACCGGATCGCCGGACGGCTCGGCGACCGCGCCTCCTTCGCCAACATGATCAGCACCTGCCACAGCGCCGGCGTCAAGGTGGTCGCCGACTCCGTCATCAACCACATGTCGGCCGGATCGGGCACCGGCACCGGCGGCTCCTCGTACACCAAGTACGACTACCCCGGTGTCTACTCCGCCGCCGACATGGACGACTGCACCGCGCAGATCAGCAACTACCAGGACCGTGCCAACGTCCAGAACTGCGAACTCGTCGGCCTCGCCGACCTGGACACCGGCGAGGACTGGGTACGCGGCCGGATCGCCGCCTACCTGGACGACCTGCGTTCCCTGGGCGTGGACGGCTTCCGGATCGACGCGGCCAAGCACATGCCCGCCGCCGACCTGGCGGACATCAAGTCACGGCTGAGCGACCCGGACGTTTACTGGAAGCAGGAGGCGATATACGGCGCCGGCGAGGCCGTCCAGCCCGACGAGTACACCGGCACCGGGGACGTCCAGGAATTCCGCTACGCCCGCGGCCTCAAGCAGGTCTTCGACAACGAGAACCTCGCCTACCTGAAGAACTACGGCGAGGGCTGGGGCTTCATGCCCTCGTCGAAGGCGGCGGTCTTCGTCGACAACCACGACACCGAGCGCGGCGGCGACACGCTGAACTACAAGGACGGCGCGAACTACACCCTCGCCAATGTCTTCATGCTGGCCTGGCCGTACGGCTCGCCCGACATCCACTCCGGCTACGAGTGGTCCGACAAGAACGCGGGCCCGCCGGGCGGCGGCACGGTGAACGCCTGTTACAGCGACGGATGGAAGTGCCAGCACGCCTGGCGCGAGATCTCCTCCATGGTCGGCTTCCGCAACACGGCGCGCGGCGAGTCCGTCACCGACTGGTGGGACGACGGCGGGGACCGGATCGCGTTCGGCCGCGGCTCCAAGGCGTACGTCGCGATCAACCACGGGGGCTCCTCGCTGACCCGTACGTTCCAGACCTCGCTGCCCGCCGGTGACTACTGCGACATCCAGTCCGGCAACGGCGTCACGGTGAACGACTCGGGCCGGTTCACCGCGACCCTGGGCGCGAACACGGCGGTGGCGCTCCAGGTGAACGCCCGTACCTGCGCGCCCGCCTGAGCCACGAGCGCCCCGGACCGCCGGGCGACCCGGGGTCCGGGGCCGCATAGGGGCGTCTCCTCGGGTGACGCAGACGCACCGCACGCAGTGCTCCTGCTGCGTCACGCTTCGGGGACCACCCCCCGACACGTCCCCTCCCGGTGCACCGCCGTTCGATCGCGGCGCCCCCGGCCCGTGATGTGCGGCGACCGGGGGCGGGGGCCCACCAGGGCGATCCCCGCAGGACGACGCAGTAATGAAGCGGCTCACTCGCGGTGCCGGACGAGTCTGCGTCGTCCGAGGAGACGCCCTGGTGGGCCCCCGCCCCACCCCGCACCCGACCATCCCCCCACCCCGAGAACCCCCACCCGCACACAAGGAGACCCCGCCCGTGTCCCGTTCCACCCTCGGACGGGGAGCCGTCGCCGCACTCTGCGTGGCGCTCCTCCCCGTCGTACCGGCGGCATCCGCGTCCGCCGCGCCGAGACCCCCGGGCCCGCCCTCGGACGCCCGGCTGGCCGCCGAGCCGGCGCGTCACGATCTGACGCGTGAGCAGTTCTACTTCGTCATGCCCGACAGGTTTGCCGACGGCGACACCTCCAACAACCGTGGCGGACTGACCGGTTCGCGCCTGGAGACCGGAAACGACCCCACGGACAAGGGCTTCTACCAGGGCGGCGACCTCAAGGGCCTGACCGAGCGACTCGACTACATCAAGGGCCTCGGCACCACCGCCATCTGGCTCGCCCCGATCTTCAAGAACCGCCCCGTCCAGGGCGTCGGCAAGGACGCCTCGGCCGGCTACCACGGCTACTGGATCACCGACTTCACCCAGGTCGACCCGCACTTCGGCACCAACGCCGACCTGTCGAAACTGATCGACAAGTCCCACGGCAAGGGCATGAAGGTCTTCTTCGACGTCATCACCAACCACACCGCGGACACCGTCGACTACGCCGAGAAGGCCTACGGCTACCGGCCCAAGGGCGCCTACCCGTACCTGGACAAGGACGGCCGCCCGTTCGACGACAGCAAGGGCCTGGCGAAAGCCGACGCGGACTCCTTCCCGTACACACCCGAGAACACCGGGAACAAGGTCCCGTCCTGGCTCAACGACCCGACGATGTACCACAATCGCGGCGACTCGACCTACGCAGGCGAGTCCACCACGTACGGCGACTTCTCCGGGCTCGACGATCTGTGGACCGAGCGGCCCGAGGTCGTCTCCGGCATGGAGAAGATCTACGAGAAGTGGGTCCGGGACTTCGATATCGACGGTTTCCGGATCGACACCGTCAAACACGTCGACCTCGACTTCTGGACCCAGTGGGCGACGGCGCTGGACGCCTACGCCGCCCAGCAAGGGCGCGAGGACTTCTTCATGTTCGGCGAGGTCTACTCCGCCGACACCGCCATCACCTCGCCCTACGTCACCCAGGGGCGGCTCGACGCGACGCTCGACTTCCCGTTCCAGGAAGCGGCACGCCAGTACGCCTCGCAGGGCGCCCCGGCCTCGAAACCCGCCACCGTCTTCGGTGACGACTACCGGTACACCACCGACAAGGCCAACGCCTACGAGCAGGTCACCTTCCTCGGCAACCACGACATGGGACGCATCGGGGCGTTCCTGAAGCAGGACAACCCGAAGGCCGATGACGCCGAACTCGTCAAGCGCGCCCAGCTCGCCAACGAGCTGATGTTCCTCAGCCGCGGCAACCCCGTCGTCTACTACGGCGACGAGCAGGGCTTCACCGGCGCGGGCGGCGACAAGGACGCCCGCCAGACCATGTTCGCCTCGAAGACCGCCGACTACCTCGACGACGACGAGCTGGGCACCGACCGCACCCACGCCTTTGACGCGTACGACACGAAGCACCCGCTCTACCGGAACATCGCCGCGCTCTCCGAGCTGACCAGGAAGAACCCGGCTCTGCGCGACGGCGTCCAGACCGAACGCCACGCGGAAGGGTCCGTGTACGCCTTCTCCCGTACGGATCCCGAGAAGCCGAACGAGTACGTCGTCGCCACCAACAACGGCACCGGGCCGAAAACCGTGGAGCTGCCCACCGCATCTGCGGGCATGAACTTCCGTACGCTGTACGGTGGTTCGTCCACCGTCCGCAGCGGCGCCGACAAGAAGATCACCGTCACGGTGCCCGCCTTCTCCAGTATCGTGCTGCGCGCCGAGGAGGCGCTGGGCGACCCGGCCGCCAAGCCCTCGATCACCCTAAAGGCCCCGGCAGCCGGAGCCACCGGCACCGTCGAGATCTCCGCCGACGTCGACGGCGGACAGCTCAATCGGGTCGTCTTCGCCGCCCAGACCGGCAACGGCAAGTGGGTCACCCTCGGCTCCGCCGACCACGCCCCGTACAAGGTCACCCAGACCGTGGGCGACACGGTGGCCGAGGAAACGCCCTTGCGGTACAAGGCGGTTGTCGTGGACCGCACCGGCCGCACCGCGAGTACCACCGCCTCGTCCACCGCAGGCCAGGCACCCGCCGCCGAGAAGCCCGTCGCAGTCGAGCGCGACCACGCCGTCGTCCACTACAAGCGTGCGGACGGCGACTACGACGGCTGGCAGGTCAAGTCCGGCGACACGAAAGCCGACTTCATCGGGCGGGACGCCTACGGCGCCTTCGCCTGGATCAAGCTCGATGAGGGCGCCGCCTTTGTCCCGTACACCGTGGAGAAGTCCGGCACCGCCGACGGTCCGCAGCGCACCGTCGAACTCGCGAAGACAGGACAGGTCTGGATCGAGCAGGGCAAGGACGGCCAGGCCGACAAGGCCCCCGACGGCGCCTACCCGCCGCAGGACACCACAGAGGCCGTACTGCACTACTACCGGGCCGACGGCGACTACGACGGCTGGGGGCTGCACACCTGGACCGGCGCCAAGGATCCCACCGACTGGGCCAAGCCGCTCCAGCCGGCGAAGAAGGACGCCTCCGGCGTCACCTTCGAGGTGCCGCTCACCGACGGTGCCACCTCGCTCAGCTACATCCTGCACAAGGGTGACGAGAAGGACCTGCCGAGCGACCAGTCGCTCGACATCGCCACCTACGGGCACGAGGTCTGGATGCTCAGCGGCACGCCCGGCTATCTGCTGCCGCAGACCGGCGGCGTACCCACACCCGATCTCACCGAGGCCGAGGCGCAGTGGATCGACTCCGACACCGTCGTATGGAAGGTGAAGGCGACCGAAGCCACCAGCCAGCAGCTCGTCTACGCATCGGGCGGCGGCATATCCGTCGTCGACGGGGCGCTCTCCGACGAGGGACAGTGGCTGCGGCTCGCACCGTCCGCGCTGACCGAAGCGCAGAAGACGAAGTACCCGCACCTCAAGGACTATCCGGCGTTCACCGTCGACGTCCGCGACCGGGACAGGGTGCGCGAGGCGCTGCGCGGCCAGCTGATCGCCACCCAGCGCGCCGCCAACGGTGCGCTGCTCGCCGCCACCGGCGTACAGAGCGCGGGCGTGCTCGACGACCTCTACGGGAAGAACGCGGCCACCGCCTCGCTCGGCCCGGTCTTCGACCACGGCCGCCCCACGCTCTCCGTCTGGGCACCCACCGCCCGTACCGTCGCCCTCGAACTCGACGGCCGGAGCGTCCCGATGCGCCGTGACAACCGCACGGGCATCTGGTCCGTCACGGGCACGAAGAAGTGGACGGGCAAGCCCTACCGCTATGTGGTGGACGTCTGGGCACCCACCGTCCAGAAGATCGTCACCAACAAGGTCACGGACCCTTACTCCACCGCCCTGACCACCAACTCCGCGCGCAGCCTCGTGGTCGACCTCGACGACCCGGGCCTCGCGCCGACGGGCTGGTCCGGGCTGAGGAAGCCCGCCGCAGTCCCGCTGCGTGACGCCCGGATCCAGGAGCTGCACATCCGCGACTTCTCGATCGCGGACCGCACCTCGAAGCACCCCGGCCAATACCTCGCCTTCACCGACACCCGCTCCGACGGGATGAAGCACCTCAAGCAGCTCGCGAATTCCGGTACCAATTACGTTCATCTGCTGCCCGCCTTCGACATCGGCACCATCCCCGAGAAGAAGTCCGCCCAGCAGAAGCCCGCCTGTGATCTGTACGTGTACGCCCCCGACTCCGAGGAACAGCAGGCCTGCGTGGCGAAGGCCGCGGCGCAGGACGGGTTCAACTGGGGCTACGACCCGCTGCACTACACCGTCCCGGAGGGGGCGTACGCCTCCGATCCGAACGGCACCCGGCGCACCGTCGAGTTCCGGCAGATGGTCCAGGGACTGAACGGCGCGGGTCTGCGGACCGTCATGGACGTCGTCTACAACCACACCGTGGCCTTTGGCCAGGACGACAAGTCCGTGCTCGACCGGATCGTGCCTGGCTACTACCAGCGGCTGCTGGAGGACGGCACAGTCGCCACCTCCACCTGCTGCGCCAACACCGCACCCGAGAACACCATGATGGGCAAGCTCGTCGTGGACTCGGTCGTCACCTGGGCCAAGGAGTACAAGGTCGACGGCTTCCGCTTCGACCTGATGGGCCACCACCCCAAGGCCGGCATCCTTGCCGTCCGCAAGGCGCTCGACGCGCTGACCGTGGCCAAGGACGGCGTCGACGGCAAGAAGATCATCCTGTACGGGGAGGGCTGGAACTTCGGCGAGATCGCCGACGATGCCCGCTTCGTCCAGGCCACCCAGAAGAACATGGCCGGCACCGGCATCGCCACCTTCTCCGACCGGTCCCGCGACGCCGTCCGCGGCGGCAGCCCCTTCGACGAGGACCCGGGCGTGCAGGGCTTCGCCACCGGCCTCTACACCGACCCCAACACCTCGACCGCCAATGGCACGAAGGCCGAACAGAAGGCCCGGCTGCTCCACTACCAGGACCTGATCAAGGTCGGCCTCACCGGCAACCTCGCCGACTACACCTTCACCGACTCCTCGGGCCGTACGGTCAAGGGCTCGGGTGTCGACTACAACGGGGCCCCCGCAGGATACGCCGCGGTCCCCGGCGACGCCCTCGCCTACGCGGACGCCCACGACAACGAGTCGCTGTACGACGCGCTCGCCTTCAAGCTCCCGGCGGGCACATCAGCGGCGGACCGGGCCCGTATGCAGGTCCTGGCGATGGCGACGGCCACCCTCTCGCAGGGGCCCTCGCTCTCCCAGGCGGGGACCGACCTGCTGCGCTCCAAGTCCCTGGACCGCAACTCGTACGACAGCGGTGACTGGTTCAACGCTCTGCACTGGGACTGCCGCGACGGCAACGGCTTCGGCCGTGGACTGCCCCCGGCCGCCGACAACCTGTCCAAGTGGTCCTATGCCAAGCCGCTGCTGACCGGGGCCGCGCTCAGCCCCGGCTGCGCACAGATCAACGGTGCGTCCGCCGCGTACCAGGACCTGCTCACCATCCGCTCCACGGAGAAGGACTTCGACCTCTCCACCACCGAGCAGGTGCAGTCCGCCCTGTCCTTCCCGCTCTCCGGGAAGGACGAGACACCGGGTGTGATCACCATGAGGCTCGGAAAGCTGGTGGTCGTCCTCAACGCGACCCCCGGCGCCGAGACCCAGAAGATCGCCGGCCTGGCCGGGCAGCAGTACGCCCTGCATCCCGTCCAGGCTGCGGGCGCGGATTCTACCGTCAAGAAGTCGATGTACGAGAGGAGTTCGGGAAGCTTCACCGTCCCGGGGCGGACGGTGGCGGTATTTTCGCTGAGCTGAGCCGTACAGGACTACGTTGAGAGGCAGCAGTCGCCGGGGAGTGCCGCATCACCGCACTCCCCGGCGACTCCTCTTCCCCCCGGCCGGTCCCGGCCCCTTTTCGGTACGCCAGGCGTCCTCCCATGCCTGCGCAGTACGGGAATCAGGGGCTGGGACCGGCCGGTCCACCTGTTTCAGCGACGGTGACCATGGCGAGCAGCATCCCCGAGGAGACAACGAGCTTTGTCGGACGGAAAGGGGAACTTGCCAGGCTCGAACACACCCTCGCCGCACGTCGGCTGACCACACTCACCGGCACCGGCGGTGTCGGCAAGACCAGGCTCGCGGTCCGCGCGGCCCGGCATGCGGCGGCCGGACACCGCGACGGCGCCCGGTGGGCGGATCTCTCACCGCTCCACGGCGACGGACTGCTCGTCGCGACCGTCTCCGACGCTGTCGGGCTATGCGACCACACCCTGCGCATGCCCATCGACGCGCTGTGCGAATGGCTCGTCGACAAGGAACTGCTGCTGGTCCTCGACTCGTGCGAGCATCTGCGCTCCGCGTGCGCGCATCTGCTCGGCGAGATCCTCACCACGTCGCCCGGCCTCACCGTGCTCGCCACCAGCCGGCAGCCGCTGGGCATCAGGGGCGAGCAACTCGTCGAGGTGGAACCGCTGCCCGTCGAGGGCGCGGCCGACGCACTGACTCTGTTCCGGGACCGGGCAGCCGCGGCGGCTCCGGGGCTCGCCCTCGACGCGCCGGGCAACGCCGAGGCCGTCGCCGGGATCTGCCGCCGCCTCGAAGGCATTCCGCTCGCCATCGAACTCGCGGCGGGAGCGCTCGGCCGGGACACCGTCGAGCAGGTCGCGTCACGGATCGGCTCCCGCTTCGACGTACCGACCGACGAATCACTCCAACTGCCGCGCCACCGCACCCTGCGCACCGCCATCGGCTGGAGCCACGAGCTGTGCACCCCGCTGGAACGGCTGCTCTGGGCCCGGCTGACCGTCCTGCGCGGTGACTTCGACGAGGCCGCGGCACGCGAGGTCTGCGCCGGAGGGCCGCTCACCGAGCACGGTGTGACCGAGGCACTGCACGGCCTGGTCGCCAAGTCGGTCGTCGGACGGGACGGCGTACGGCACCGCATGCTCGACACCATCCGCGAGTACGGACGGATGTGGCTCGCCGAGCTCGGCGAGGAACGGGCCGCCGCCGACCGGCACGCCGCCTGTTTCCTCGGCCTGGCCCGCCACGCCCACGCGGGCTGGACCGGCGACGAACAGATCAGCTGGTACCACCGCATCGCCGAGTCGCACGCCGACCTGTGCGCCGCGCTCGACCACCTGCTGGCCCACGACACCGGGGCCGCCCAGGAAATGGCGGGCCGGATCGGCTTCTTCTGGTGCTGCTGCGGCCATCTGCCGCAGACCCGCGAATACGCCCAGCGCGCCCTGGACGCCGGACCCGCCGAAGGCCCCCACCGCACCCGCGCCCTGTGGGTGCTGGGCATGACCGTCATGCTCCAGGGCGACTATCCGGCCGCCCGGCGCCTGGGCCGGGAGTGCACCAGGGCGGCGGCCCGCGACGGGGCCGACGAAGGCATCCTCGCCGCCGCCTATCTGTGCGGCCTCACCCATCTGATGACCGGCCGCCCCGAGGCGAGCCTGAGCCGGATCGACCGGGTGCTGCGCACCACCGGCGCCGCCACCCCCCTCGAATCGGCCTACCGGCTGCGCTGCCACCTCATCACCGTCTTCGCCCTGACCAGCCTCGGACGGCTGGACGAGGCGGCGGAGGCGGCCATGGTCCTGCGCGAGGCCTGCGAGGCACAGGACGAGCGCTGGACTCGCAGTTACGTCGACTACCAACTCGCCCTGATCGCCCTGCTGCAGGGCGACGCCGACGCCTCCGCCGCCCACGCCCGCTCGATGCTCGCGGGCAAGCACCGCCTGAGGGACAGCTTCGGCATCGCACTCGGCCTGGACATCCTGGCCGCGGCGATCGCCGCCCAGGGCGCGGGCACCCGCGCCGCCCGGGTCTACGGCACGGGACAGGTCTACTGGCGCATGGTCGGTCATCCGCAACGCGGCACCCCGGAACTGGGCCCGCTGCGCGAGGCCTGCGAACGCCAGGCACGCGCGGCCGTCGGCGACGCCGCGTACCAGCGCGCCTTCGAAATGGGCCGGGCGGACAACGCGGAGGTGGGCCTCGCGGCCGCGCTCCAGGGCGAACTGCTCACGTAGAGCGTGTTCAGTCCCACCGGACCGACCGGGGCCCATTCGGATCCTGCCCGGCTCGCAAGAAGCCCGGGTGTCAGCGCAGGGCGCCCACCCGACTGCCGTCCATCGGCGTCCCGTTCAGCCAAGCCGGTCGCCCGCCCTCGCCGGTACGGCGAGCAGACGGCTGTCGGGACCGCCCCTCCACTCCGCCCGGCGGCGCGGTCCGCATGCCCGGGGCGGTCCCGCGCCCGGGCGCCGGAAGCCGGCTCTGGGCTTGGGCTTTAGGAACGAGAGATGGGACGTATGTTGCGCACACCCTTCCCGTCAGCTGCTCTGTGCGACACCATGCACGCGTCGGCGCTCAAGAGATCCGACCAATGATGGTCGGGAATGGGAGGGAACCATGGCACGAAGCCCCCGTGTGCTCAGTGCGCTCGCGCTGGCGGCCGCCGCCGCGCTCGTCCCTGTACAGGCCATTGCGCAGCAGCACGCGAGCAGGCAGTCGGCGCCACCGGGCACCCCGTGCACCGCGCCCGTGAAGCCCGCTTCGCAGATGACCGTCGAATCCTGCGACAGCCCGGACCGGATCATCGAGAAGGCCGCGAACATCGTTCCCACACGCAACCAACTTGCCTGGCAGCGGCGGGAGGTCACCGCCTTCACGCACTTCGGGATGAACACGTTCACCGGCCGCGAGTGGGGCTCAGGCACGGAGGACGAGAAGCTCTTCGCCCCCCAGGCCATCGACGCCGACCAGTGGATGCGCGCCTACAAGGCGGCCGGTATCGAGCAGGTCATGCTTACAGCCAAGCACCACGACGGCTTCGTTCTCTATCCGAGCCGCTACACCGACCACTCGGTCGCGCTCAGCCCCGGCAGCCCCGATGTCGTGGCCGCCTATGTGAAGGCCGCCCGCAAGGCAGGTCTGAAGGTCGGGCTCTATCTCTCGCCCTCCGACGGCGCCGAACTCCCGCACGCCTGGCATGCGCAGTGGGTCGACACGATCCGCGAGAAGCAGGCCGAGGGCAAGCCGCTCAGCTTGCCAGAGCGCGTGGCCCTGGCGGACGGCGACCGCGCCCCGGCCGGTGAGGGCCGCTTCGGCAACGGCAGCGCTGTCACCGCGCGCACCATCCCCACCCTCGTCCCCGGCGACGACCGCGCTGCTGCCGTCAAGCGCGGCGAGCTGCCCACCTTCGAGGTGATGGCCGACGACTACGACGCGTACTACCTCAACCAGCTCTACGAGCTCTTCACCCAGTACGGACCGATCGAGGAACTCTGGCTGGACGGTGCCAACCCCTGGTCCGGCTCCGGCATCACCCAGAAGTACAACGTCAAGCAGTGGTTCGACATGGTCAAGGCGCTATCGCCGGACACCGTTGTCTTCCAGGGCCCACAGGGCGTGCGATGGGTCGGCAACGAGAGCGGCATCGCCCGCGAGACCGAGTGGAGTGTCACCCCGCACATCACCGACCCGTGGACGGGGTTCGGCAGCCTAAGCCTCCCCAACGGCCCGACCGCCCCCGACATCGGCTCCCGGGCCAAGATCCTCGACCCGGCCGTCAACTATCTGCAGTGGTACCCGGCCGAGGCCGATGTCTCGATCAGGCCCGGCTGGTTCCACCACCCGAACGAGAAGCCCAAAACGCCTGCCCAGTTGATGAACCTGTACGAGAAGAGCGTCGGCCGCAACGCCTCCCTGCTGCTCAACGTTCCGCCGAACAAGGACGGCCGGATCGACGACTCCGACATCGCGTCACTGACCGCCTTCGGTTCCGACGTACGCCGGATCTACGGCACCGACGTACGCAAGCTGAGCCCGGCGCCGTACACCTTCGACCGGGTCGCCGTGCGTGAGGACATCCGGCACGGGCAGCGGGTGGAGAAGTTCGCCGTCGAGGCCCGGATCGGCGGGACCTGGCAGCGGATCGCCGAGGGCACGACGATCGGCCACCGCCGCATCCTGCCCCTTGCCACGCCGGTCACGGCCACTGCGGTGCGGGTAAAGGCGCTGGAGTCCCGGGCCACACCGCATCTGGGGACCACGACACTGCACCTGAGCACCGCTCCGTAACCCCAGTGCCGCCTGCCAATCGTGGGTGAGGTCGGTACCACCGGGGTTGCGCGGCCATCGGCCGGAGGAAGGTTGGCTCTGCTACGACGAGGGGGCGCCCACCTGGTCGCGGGCACCCCCTCGTGCGGACGGCGGAACGGGATCAGACCTGGTCGGCCTTCTCCAGCGCGGTGCAGCAGGTGTCGACGATCAGCCGCGTGACGACGTACGGGTCGACGTTGGCGTTCGGGCGGCGGTCCTCGATGCCCGCGCCGTAGTTCTTGACGTGGTCCATCGGCTTCGAGCCCTCGCCCAGCGACTCGCACGCGGTGATGATCGCCTCGTAGCCCTCGCGCATCGCCTTGGTGGAGAAGTTGGTGTGCGCTCCCGCGCCGTTCCAGTCGCCCTTGACCGGCTTCGGGTCGAGGGTCGCGGAGACGTTGAAGTCCTCGGCGGTGCGGTACAGCAGCCAGCGGGCGATCCACAGCTGGTCGGAGACCTCCAGCGGGGACAGCGGGCCGACCTGGAACTCCCACTGGCCGGGCATGACTTCGGCGTTGATGCCGGGGATGCCGAGGCCCGCCTTCAGGCAGTTGTCGAGGTGCTTCTCGACGATCTCGCGGCCGAAGATCTCGTCGGCGCCGACACCGCAGTAGTAGCCGCCCTGCGCGGCCAGGAAGCCGGGCCATCCTGTGCGGGTGCTGCGGTCCTGCGGTCCGGTCTTTGCAGCGCAGCTTCGCAAAACGCGATTTCCCGTCCGTTGCCCGAATGTGAAACCCCGTGTTACCGATGCCTCCTGACCCGGTAGCTCTCGCTGCACGGGTGCTCAGCGCCCCATGGCGTCCCGTACCGCCTCGTCCGTGCGCGCCACGACGGCGGTCCCGTCGTCCGCCGTGATGATCGGCCGCTGGATCAGCTTCGGATGCCCGGCGAGCGCCGAGATCCACCGCTCTCTCGAACCGGCATCGCGCGGCCACTCCTTGAGCCCGAGCTCCTTCGCGTCCGCTTCCTGCGTCCGCGTGATGTCCCACGGCTCCAGCCCGAGCCGGTCGAGCACGGCCCGGATCTCGTCCGGTGACGGCACATCCTCCAGATAGCGGCGGACGGTGTACTCGACACCCTCCGCGTCGAGCAGTTGCACCGCGCCGCGGCACTTGGAACAGGCGGGATTGATCCAGATCTCCATGGGGTCAACGTTACGGGAGGGATTCCGCGAAAGCCCGTCTGGCCAGCGGTGATTGTCAGTGGTGGGCCGTAAAATGGAGGTAGTTCGTGAGGGTTTCACGACCGTGCCAGGAGGTTGCCCATGGCCGTTGCCGCAGTCACGACCAAGCCGCTCCAACAGCCCCTGCAGAAGAAGCCGCTCCCCGCGGGCCGGCCCCGCGAGTGGTACGTCTCCCACAATCGCCGCCTGAAGGCCATGCGCCTGGCGATCGCCCTGCTCGACACGGGCGTCTACTACCCGTCGACCGCGACCAACGACAAGATACGTACGACTGCCGAGCGCATCGGCATCCACCCGCCGTCCGACACGACCTGTCGCATGGTCCGCGCCCTGATCCGCTACGGCCGCTGACGATGACGGCTGACAGTTGACGATCGATTGCTCGCGCACCTGAAGCCTGTGTCCCCGGGGCCCCGGGGACACAGGCTGAGGCACGGCCTCCGCTCCAGCCCGGACCGTCACCCGACTGGCGCACACCGCGTGCGGCCCCGCCCGCCGCCCCTTTGACTGAGGCGATGGGCTAGTGCTGGGAGGCGCGATGACGAGGAAAGCCGCGCGAGGCCTGTGGGCCGTACTGCTGACGGCGGCTGTGGTGTCGACGGCCGCCGCCTGTTCCGGCGGCGGCAAGGCCCCCAGCACGGCGTCCCAAGCTGCGTCCGCCGCGGCGTCGGTGGAATCCAAGGCCCCCGAAGTGGTGGCCTCGGCGACAGCCGCCGCAGGCGAGAAGCTGAAGGGCTTCAAGAACGCCGTGAACGCCAAGAGCGACGTCAAGCTGGGCACACCGAGCACCGACCACGACGGCCGCGTCATTGCGAAGGTCACCGTGACGAACAGCGCCGACTCGGCAAAGTCGTACGCCGTGCAGATCAACTTCCGCGACCCGAACGGCAATCTCCTCGACACGGTGGTGGTGACGGTCGACGGCGTCGGTCCGAAGGCCTCCAAGGACGCCACGGCCCGCAGCAACCGCAAGTTGTCGGGCGACATCAAGGTCGACGTGGGAACCGCCCTGCGGCACTGATCGCACCACAACAGGTGAAGACGATCTCAGCCGACTGGTGGCTGGGGTGAGTGTTCGGTGCCGCTGGAGGATTCGGGTGAAAGTTCCCCTGGATGCGGATTGGGCAGGGGCGGCGGCAAAACATTTACGACGGCCGGAGGCGGCGGATTCGAAGGCGTGGGCACCTGAATGAGAAAGGGGAAGAATGCAATATGGCCGCCGCTGTTCACAGTCCGCTTCGAAAGTCGATAGCACACGATCATGTTTGGATTACTAATGGTCGTGTAGCACTTAAGTGCGGACGGTGCGGCCTGGGAATTTTGCGGCGAGGCAACGGAGTTACTTGCTGATGTGCCCAATATGCCAGCCGCCAAGCAGAAGGAGGCCGCCGCTGCGACACTGATGTTCCGCAAGGTTTTTTTCTTCATGCTCATCAGCCCAAAGGCTAGGAGTGAACTGAAACGTCCCATCAGTGCGCTGGCGCTTCGGAGGCCCCACGCACGATATAGCTCGAACGAGGACGATTTACTTAGGAATACTGGGCGTTGATAACCATCGTATCGTTCGGCCCGGTCTGCTGCGAGCGGTCGCTCCAAGGGCTGTCCCGTAATCCCTGGCGGGCGCGCGACGACAGCTACGGCACCTCGCCGCGTTGTCGGAACGTCCGCATACATCCAGCATGCGGACGTCCCTCCGCCTTGCGATGCACCGCATCTGACGCCGCGCGGATTCAACCCGGAGTTGCTGCTGCCAGTCGCACCACCACGTCAGCGTCACGCCGGAGTCACGCCAGGGTTATGGCCTGCCGCTCACGATGGCACGTGACTGGAATAGCAATCCCAGTGCCGAAAAGGAGAATGCCGTGAGAGGAAACATCGCCCTGAGCGCCGCCGTGACAGTTGCGCTTTTCGGAGGGTTGGCTGCGACCACCGTCGGGCCGGCCTCCGCTGTCCCGAACCAGAGCTGTCGGGTGGTAGGAAATACCCTGACGGGAGAGAACTTCGATCCCAACGGGACGTTCACCGTCACCCCTGCGGGGATAAAGGTGCGCCCTTCTTCTGAAGGTCGCATCGGACCGACCGCCGTTGCGGGCGGGGGCCGCTTCTTCGTAGGCCCTGTGGCCTGCACCGGGGCGGAAGCGGCGACATCGGCAGGAAGTGAAGCAGGTGCAGCCGCTGCCTCAGCTGCCGGAACGAATGCGGCACGAGCAGCGATAAGTAGAGGCGCCTCTCCGCAACAGGCGAGGGCGCAGGGCATAGCGGCGGCACAGGCCACGGGGAGAAGCCTTGGTCTGCCGCAGACGGTGATAAACCAAGTCATCAATCAGACAACCAACAATATGAACCAAATCATTGGTTCCACCATCGGTGGCTCCGTCATCGCGGGGACCGGCAACACTACGGTGCCTGGTACGCCGAAGCCTGGTGGTGAGACGCCTGGTACTCCGGTGCCTGGTACTCCGGTGCCTGGTACGCCGAAGCCTGGTGGTGAGACGCCTGGTACTCCGGTGCCTGGTACTCCGGTGCCT